>CAXMOH010000219.1:0-6261 GCA_964194855.1 uncultured Hyphomicrobium sp. | reverse complement strand
GCGCTGGGCCCGACCAACAAGACCGCCTCCATGTCCCGGGACGTGAACGACCCTGGGGCGCGGTCGATCACCTTCGACGAGCTGGAGGCCGCGTATCACGAGCAGGCCGCGGGCCTGCTGGAGGGCGGAGCGGACCTGCTCGTCGTCGAGACCGTGTTCGACTCGCTCAACGGCAAGGCGGCCCTGGCGGGCATCCAGAGCGCCTTCGAGCAAGGGGGCCGCCGCATCCCGGTGATCGCCTCGGTGACCATCACCGATCTGTCCGGGCGCAACCTCTCCGGGCAGACGGTGGAGGCCTTCTGGATCTCGGTGTCCCACGTGCCGCTCCTGGCGGTGGGCGTCAACTGCTCCCTGGGACCGCCGCAGATGAGGCCGTTCCTCGAGGATCTGTCCCGGGCCGCGCCGATCCCTGTGAGCTCCTATCCCAACGCGGGACTTCCCAACGCTTTCGGTGGCTTCGACGAGACCCCCGAACGGATGGCGCGGGATCTGGGCGAATGGGCCCGGGCCGGCCTGGTCAACCTGGTCGGGGGCTGCTGCGGCACCACCCCCGAGCACATCTCGGCCATCGCGGAGGCTGCCCGTGGCGTGGCTCCGCGGGTCGTCCCGGACGTGCCGCGTCTCAGCCGCTTCTCCGGGATGGACCCGTACACCATCCGGGCCGACTCGAACTTCGTCAATGTGGGAGAGCGGACGAACGTGACGGGATCGCCCCGCTTCGCCAAGATCGTGAAGGCGGGCCGGCTCGCCGACGGGCTGGCCATCGCCCGGCACCAGGTCGAGGGCGGCGCCCAGATCATCGACGTCAACATGGACGAGGGGCTCCTCGACTCGGTCGAGGCGATGACGACGTTCCTGAACCTCCTGGCCGCCGAGCCCGACATCGCCCGTGTGCCCATCATGATCGACTCCTCCAGGTGGGAGGTTCTCGAGGCGGGGCTGAAGTGTCTCCAGGGCAAAGGCATCGTCAACTCCCTCTCGCTGAAGGAAGGCGAGGACGTCTTCCGGGAGCACGCCCGAAAAGTCCGGCGCTACGGGGCGGGGGTCGTGGTGATGGCCTTCGACGAGGAGGGCCAGGCCACCAGCGTCGAGCGCCGCGTGTCGATCCTGACCCGGGCCGTGGGCATCCTCACGGACGAGGTCGGGTTCGCGGCCGAGGACATCATCGTCGATCCCAACGTCCTGACCGTGGGCACCGGGATCGAGGAGCACGCCGAATACGGCGTCTCCTTCATCGAATCCACCCGCCAGATCAAGGCGGTCCTCCCCGGGGTCAAGGTGAGCGGCGGGATCTCCAACGTCTCGTTCTCCTTCCGGGGCAACAACTCGGTCCGGGAAGCCATGCACTCGGCCTTCCTCTTCCACGCGATCCAGGCGGGGCTCGACATGGGGATCGTCAACGCGGGCCAGCTCGCGGTCTACGAGGAGATTCCGAAAGAGCTCAAGGAGCGGGTCGAGGATGTGCTCCTCAACCGGCGGCCCGACGCCACCGAGCGCCTCGTCGACTTCGCGGAGTCGGTGAAGGCAGAGAAGAGGAAGGGCCCGGTCAAGGACGACGCCTGGCGCCGGGGGACCGTGGAGGAGCGGCTCTCCCACGCCCTCGTCCGGGGGATCGACGCGTACGTTGAGGAGGACACGGAGGAGGCCCGGAAGAAGTACGACCGGCCCCTGGAGGTCATCGAGGGCCCCCTCATGGCCGGGATGAGCGTCGTGGGGGATCTCTTCGGATCGGGGAAGATGTTCCTCCCCCAGGTGGTGAAGAGCGCCCGAGTGATGAAGAAGGCCGTGGCCTGGCTCACCCCCTACCTCGAGAAGGAAAAGGAAGCGAGCGGCGTCCGCTCCGACGCGAAGGTCGTCATGGCCACCGTCAAGGGCGACGTGCACGATATCGGCAAGAACATCGTCGGGGTCGTCCTCGCCTGCAACAACTACGAGATCATCGACCTCGGGGTCATGGTGAGCTCCGAGAAGATCCTCTCCACCGCCCGTGAGACGGGGGCCGATCTCGTGGGCCTGTCCGGCTTGATCACGCCGTCCCTGGACGAGATGGCCCACGTGGCCCGGGAGATGGACCGCCAGGGCTTCGAGTTGCCCCTGCTCATCGGGGGAGCCACGACGAGCCGGATGCACACGGCCGTGAAGATCGCCCCGGGATACAAGGGAGCGGTCGTCCACGTCACGGACGCTTCACGCGCGGTGGGTGTGGTCGGGAAGCTGAAGAGGCCCGAGGTCAGGGCGGCTCTCGTGGAGGAGAACGAGAAGGACCAGGAGAGGCTCCGCCGCGAGCACGAGGAGCGTCGCTCGGCCCGCCCACTACTGAGCCTCGAGGAGGCCCGGCGGCGCCGCACGCCCATCGACTGGTCGGGGTACGAGCCTCCGACTCCGTCCCTCGAGGGCGTCCGTGTGCTCGAGTCGGTGGCCCTGGGAGACCTGGTTCCCTACATCGACTGGACGCCCTTCTTCGCCGCCTGGGAGCTCCGGGGCACGTACCCCCGCATCTTCGAGAATCCGAACTGGGGCGAGAAGGCCCGGGAGACGTTCGACGACGCGCAGGAGATCTTGAAGGGGCTCGTCGCCGACGCGAGCCTCGGGGGCCGGGCCGCGTATGGCTTCTTTCCCGCCAACGCGGTGGGCGACGACATCGAGGTGTACGCCGACAAGTCGCGCTCGGGGCTCCGGACGACCCTTCACGCCCTGCGCCAGCAGGCGGACAAGGGCGAGTCGGCGGCGAATCAGGCCCTTTCCGACTTTGTCGCCCCTCGTGCCTCAGGCCTCCTGGACTGGATCGGTGCCTTTGCGGTGACCACGGGACACGGGGTCGACGAGCTGACCGCTGCCTACGAGAAGAAGAACGACGACTACAGCTCGATCATGGTGAAGGCCCTGGCCGATCGGCTGGCCGAGGCCCTGGCCGAGTGGCTGCACCAGCGGGCGCGCAAGGACTGGGGCTACGGGTCGGACGAGAACCTGAGCATCCAGGACCTGGTCCGGGAGAAGTACCGGGGCATCCGGCCGGCGCCGGGATACCCGTCGTGCCCGGACCACACGGAGAAGGCGAGCCTCTTCGAGCTCCTGGGAGGCGAGGAGGCCGTGGGGATCCGCCTGACCGAGAGCTTTGCGATGCACCCGGCGGCCTCGGTGTGCGGGTTCTATTTTTCCCATCCGGAGGCCCGCTACTTCTCCCTCGGAAAGATCGAGCGCGACCAGGTCCTGGACTATCACAGGCGCAAGGGGATGGACCTCAAAACGGTGGAGCGCTGGCTGGCGCCCCACCTGAACTACGAGCCCGAAGGGGAGGACGAGTCCCGTTGAAGCTCCGCCTGCGCTATCCCGCAACGCCGAGAAACGCCAACGACCATGCCGAGCTGGCGGTCAAGGTCGCGGCGGACGAGTTCGATGCGGAGCTCGACTACTCGCCGGAGAGCCTCGAGATCCTCGACGTCAAGATCGAGTCGTTGCGTGACGAAGGGCTGGACGGCGAGGCTGCCGCGGAGGTGCTCTTCGTCTTCGGGTGCTACCTCGGCGAGGTGATGGTCCGGAATCTGCAGGGGACTTGGGCCTCGACCTCGCGCTCGCCGCTCAAGGACGTCTCGCCCTGGCCGATGGTGGTGACGCTGCACGACGGCTCGGCCTGGGACGCGATCGGGAAGGTCTATCGGCGCCTGGAGCTGGGCGATTCCGAGTTCCTGCCGGCGTTTTTCGGATGGGCGTCCCACGGGCGGAGCGGATCGGGCCGGTGAGCGACCAGAACGGGGGCGATCCGCCTCCTGCCGAGGAGACGGTGACCATCCCTCTCACCGGCGAGCTGGACCTGCATCCCTTCGCGCCCCGGGACATCCCGTCGGTGGTCGAAGAGTACGTCCGCGCCTGCTCGGAGAAGGGCGTGTCCCACTTGCGGCTGGCCCACGGGCGGGGACGAGGGGTGCAGCGCGCAGCGGTGCGCCGTGTCCTGGCCTCGCTTCCGGTGGTGGAGTCCTTCGCGGACGCACCAGCGGGCGCCGGAGGCTGGGGCGCCACCGTGGTCGAGCTCCGCGCCAAGCCTTTTCGTTAGGCGCAAGCGAATGATCGCGCCCGCCTGCGCTTCGAGACTGTGACGCGCGTCACGTGGGGTCGTTCCGTGTCACGCGTCGACACCGAGTTGTTTCTGATGACGTTTTCGACGGCGAGTGCAAGCCTGAAATCGCGACGATGTTCAAGCATTTTATGAGGGCCGCGCAACGCGGCGCGTGGTGCGGCTTTGCGAGGGGCGTACCTCTTGCGCCCGCGTCGATGGCGGGCGAACGAAGCCTTGACACGGCGACGCGCGGCAAATAGATTCACTCTCGCCTTCAATGAGGCGTTCCCGGTTCGCTCCCTCCGTCCCGTTCGAAAAACACCGTACCCGAGTCGAGTGGCACCCTGACGATGCACAACCTGACCTTTGGCTTCTTTGACGACAGCGGCGTGTCTCGAAAAGACCGGATCCTCATGTTCTATTCGTTCGAGAACGAGGACCGGCTGGCGCGATCGGGAATCCTCCACTACCACATGGAGAAGCACCGGTTTGTCGGACCGCGCCACGACCGAGAGCTCACCGAAGCCGCGCTCGCGTTCCTCGATCGCAGCGGTCGTCTGCCGGCGCGCAGCGTCTAGTACCTCCCCGGACGACCTCGGATCGCTATGTTAGGATCAGGGTTCGGGTTTGGCGCGTTCGACGCCCCCGGGAGGCACTCACAAATGACAGCAGCGAACGAGGGGCGCGAGATCGCGCCTGCCAACGGCAAGCTGGGCATTCTTCTGCCCGGCATGGGGGCGGTCGCCACCACCTTCATCGCGGGCGTAGAGTCGGTGCGGCGGGGGCTCAAGAAGCCCATCGGAAGCCTCACGCAGATGGGGACCGTGCGCCTGGGCAAGAGGACCGACAACCGCGCGCCGTTGATCAAGGACTTCGTGCCTCTCGCGGCTCTCGAGGACATCGAGTTCGGTGGGTGGGACATCTTCCCGGACAGCGCCTACGAGGCGGCCCGCAAGGCCGGCGTGCTCGACGAGCGGGACCTGGAGCCCATCAAGGAGTTCATGGACGGCGTCAAGCCGTGGCCGGCGGTCTTCGACCCGGAGTACGTCAAGAAGCTGAACGGCCCCCACGTGAAGAAGGGGAAGTCCCTGCGGGACCTGGCCGATCAGGTGTCCGAGGACATCGCCCGCTTCAAGAAGGAGAAAGGCCTCAGCCGGCTCGTGATGGTGTGGTGCGGGTCCACCGAGGTCTACCGTGAGCCCACCGCCGTCCAGTCGAGCATCGAGAAGTTCGAGAAGGGGCTCGACGAGAGCGATCCGAACATCCTCCCGTCGATGATCTACGCCTACTGCGCCATCAAGGAGGGCATTCCGTACTGCAACGGAGCGCCCAACCTCTCGGCGGACTTCCCGGCCATGGTGGAGCTGGCACGCAAGACGGGTGCCCCCATCTACGGGAAGGACTTCAAGACCGGCCAGACCCTCATGAAGACGATCCTGGCGCCCGGGTTCAAGGCGCGCCTGCTCGGGCTGAGGGGCTGGTACTCCACCAACATCCTCGGCAACCGGGACGGAGAGGTGCTCGACGACCCCGAGTCCTTCAAGACCAAGGAGGTCAGCAAGCTCGGCGTGCTGGAGTACATCCTCCAGCCCAAGCTCTACCCCGAGCTCTACGGCGACATCTCCCACGTGGTCCGCATCAACTACTACCCACCCCGGGGCGACAACAAGGAAGGCTGGGACGCCATCGACATCTTCGGGTGGATGGGTTACCCGATGCAGATCAAGGTCGACTTCCTCTGCCGCGACTCGATCCTGGCCGCCCCGATCGTCCTCGACCTGGCCATCTTCTCCGACCTGGCCAAGCGTGCGGGCATGAGCGGCATCCAGGAGTGGCTGTCGTTCTACTTCAAGAGCCCCCAGACCGCCGAGGGCCTCTACCCGGAGCACGACATCTTCATCCAGCTGATGAAGCTCAAGAACACCCTCCGCCACCTCAAGGGCGAAGAGCTCATCACCCACCTTGGGTTGGAGTACTACGACTAAACAGTTCCGAGAATCTCGCCCTGGAGCACCGATTCTCGGAACCCCCTATCGTTCCGAAAACCGCATCATAGGCGACGGTTCTTCGGAACCCGTTCGTTCCTCGAGCAACGCTACCTCGCCACCGGCGCGGTCCTCGCCCCCCTCCCCCTACGCCGCCAACGCCGCTCCAAGCCTCCGCAACAACGCCCCCCCGTCCCCCTCGTACGACGACCCGTGCATGCA
>CAXMOH010000218.1:0-2536 GCA_964194855.1 uncultured Hyphomicrobium sp. | reverse complement strand
CCGGGCACGTCCGGGGCGTCCATCCCATGGTCCCCGCTCCACGGGTCCTCGTTGTCGGTGAGGCTTTCGGCGCCGACGGTCCCCTTAGCCGACGGATTGGACCCTCGGGTCCCCTTCGTGTACCCGAGGACGGCGTCGGGGCCGATCTCGCGATGGCCCCCGTCGGTGTACGTCTCGTCGCGCAGGTAGACGTGGCCGAGGACCGGATGCCCCGTCTCGGGGTCGATGACGGCGGCCAGCTTCTCGGCGATCTCCTCGAGGAGCTCGTCGCGGTCTGCCGGGGAAACGATCCCGTCGCGCTCCCGGCCTTCCAGGTTGAGGTAGAGGCCGTTCAGGCCGATCCCGTAGGCGCGGGTGCCCGACCAGTCCACGTTCAAGAGGGCATCCACATCGGGCAGGCGCTCATCCTTCACGGCGAGGTAGCCGTTCTCGTGCAGCCAGGCGTTGAGGTGGAACGTGCGCCGCCAGCTCGTGAAGCCGTGGTCCGACATGGCGATCAGCACGGTGTCGTCGCCCATGTGGTCGAGCGCGTAGCTCACCAGGGTGTCCATCTCGGCGTAGACGCTCGGCACGACGTCGGCGAACGGTGCGTCTCGCTCGGCGTCGTACGCTGGGTGATCGGAGTCCATCGACCGCCACATCATGTGGCTGACCAGGTCTCCGTTGCCCACGTAGTAGAAGAGCAACCCCCGGTCGAACCCATCGAGGACCGAGGGGAACTGCTCGAGTGTCTCGCCCCCGGCGATCGCGGCCTGCTGCAGGAACTCCCCGGGCGAGAGGACGCCCGCGACCAGCACACCCGTGTCCTCGGGCATGCCCTGGGTGTAGTAGCGCCCGGTGTCCCGGGCCAGCTCACCCGCGTAGGAGTCGGGAGTGGAGATGGGAAAGACAGGAGCCATCGGGTCGATGTTGAACGGACTCACGTAGAGTGCCACGTGGGGGCGCACCTGCCGGAGGAAGAATCGGGCCTGGGTCGGGAGCTTCAGGAAAAACCGGGCCCACGTCGGGATGAAGTCGGGGTTGAGGTCGAAGACGACCGGAACCCAGTCGCTCCATTCGCCCTGCCGGAGGATTCGCTCCTCGTCCCCAACAGCGAGCTTCACGGCGGGTCGGTCGGGATCGAGGGAGAGCGTGAAATCGACGGCGACCTTCTGAGGCGTGGCACGGAGCGGGTGGTCCGGCCCATAGAGCTGTCCCTCAATGACGCCGACGCCCCCCTTGTCCTCGACTTGATAGACGTTCCCGCCCGAGATCTCCAGGCCCAGGAAGGCCAGGCGATCGGTGGTGTAGTACGAGAACGTCCCGTAGCCTCCCAGTATGTCGGGCGTTCCCATGCCCGACAGCTCACGGCTTGCCGTTCCGGAGGGTGGGAAGTTCGCGGGGATCCGAAGGATGGTCGTCGGGATGCCCTGGTCCTCGAGCACCTCCCAGAACGCCTCGCCCCGACGAAGCAGCTCGTGCTGCCCGTCCTGGACCCGGCTGGTCGAGAGGTACGGCATCATCGTCTCGGGGTCGCGGTGGATGAAGTCGAAGATGCCGTGGACACCCGCGTCCGCCCCGGTGATGAAGTCGGACCAGGCCACGGGGCTGAGGGGTGGAGTGGATGTGCCGAGAGGTGTGAACCCGCCCATCCTGGCCAGGCGGCTGAGGCCGGGCAGGCGGCCCTCGGCCATGAGCCGTGTGGTCAGCGCGTGGTCCATCCCGTCGAGCCCCAGCACGATCACGCGGGGAGTCGACGGATCCACGCCGCCGCCGCAGCCGACCCCAACAGACGCCGCCAGTACCAGTACGAGCGCTCTCACGCAGCCCTCACGGGCGGTTCGGACGGCTCCTTCTCTCCCGGCGGGCGCTCGAAGAGCGGCTTTCCGTCCATGTGAGGTGGCGGCGTCTTGCCAAAGAGGCGGAGCACCGTCGGGGCCATGTCGATGAGCCCCGGGTCGTCCGCGTCGATCGGGTGGTTGCAGAAGAACACGCCCGGCACGAGCCGCGGGTCCACCGTGTGGTCGCCGCTCCAGGCCTTGGTGTTGTCCTCGAAGATCGGCCCCGAGACGACCCCGGTCGCGCAATCCCACGACGCGCGGTAGCCGTGGTCGTAGCCCAGGAGGAGGTCCGGGGCGTCACGGACGTATGGGCCCTGGTAGAGGCCGGGGGTGTCGAAGACCTCCCGGATCCCCACGGCGTTCTTCTCTTCATCTCGAAGACCGTTCAAACGGGAGATGAGCTCCTTCTTGAGCTCGTGCGCCTCCTCGCCGGCCTCGACGATGCCCTCGCCCTCGCGGTCCTTGACGTTGAGGAAGAGCCCGGCCAGGCCCAGCGCGTAGGCCTTCGTTCCCGACCAGTCCACGTCGCGCAGCCACTCCGCCGAGCCATCCGTGCCGTCCTTGAGCTTGAGGTACCCGTTGGCCAGCAGCCAGGCGTTCAGGTTGACCCCGCGGCGAAACGACGTGAAGCCGTGATCCGAGAGGATGACCAACAGGTCGTCGTCCCTGAGCTCGCTCAGGACCTGGCCCACGAAGGCGTCGTTGTGCAGGTAGTG
>CAXMOH010000217.1:0-2878 GCA_964194855.1 uncultured Hyphomicrobium sp. | reverse complement strand
ATCCCCCCACGAGCGGCGAACTCGTACTTGATCGTCAGCTCTCTCGGGAACGTGAAAGACGGAAGGGAGTCCTTCTTGATGCACTCGACGCTCAGGAGAGACTCGGGGCCAAGCCCCAGGCCCCAGTTCGCCGGGCCCAGGGTGTGCACGGCCCAGTCTCCGATGAGGCTGCTGCCGAAGTCGTAGAACCCGCGCCAGTTGAAGGGCAGGTAGAAGCCGTAGCTGTCGCCGCCGCCGAAGGAGGGCCGGTCTCCGCGCTGCTCCTCGGCGAAATTGCGGTACTCGTCGTCGCCGTTCGTGAACGGGCGAGAGGCCGCCGTGCCGAGCCAGAGGTCCCAGTCCAGCGTGTCGGGGACAGCGGTCGGGCCGGGAATCTTCGTCATGCCCTGGGGCCAGGCGGGCAGCCGGGTCCACGCGTGGACCTCTCTCACGCCGCCGATCTCGCCCGACCACAGGATCTCGCATGCCACGCGGGTGGCGTCGTGCGAGTAGCCCTGGTTGCCCATCTGGGTGGCCACGTCGTACAGCTCCCCGGCCCGGGTCAAGAACCGCGCTTCCCACGCCGTTCGGGTCAGGGGCTTCTCGAGGTAGACGTGCTTTCCGAGCTGCATGCATGCGAGTGCGGCGTGGGCATGGTTGTGGTCGGGGATGCCGATGACCACCGCGTCGATGTCCTTGCCCGACTTGTCGAGCATCTCGCGATAGTCCTTGTACTTCGTGGCCTTGGGCCACTCCTTGAAGCCCTCCTCGCCTCGCACCCAGTCGACGTCGGCCAGGGCCACGATGTTCTCGGTCCCCCCATGGGCGTTCGTGAGGTCCCTGAAGGACTGGCCGCCGGCGCCGATGCCGGCGATGTTCAGCTTTTCGTTGGGCGACTTGTACCCCATGGCCTTGAGGGAGGGCATCTTGCCCAGGCCGGCCACGGCGGCGGCGTAGGCCGTCGAACGGATGAAACCGCGTCGAGAAACGTGCTTGCGCTTGGAAGAGCTCATGGTCCTGCCTCCATCGGGCGGAGCATACAAGACCGCGGGTCTGAAGGCACCTTCTTGATCCAGCGGTGACACTTCTTTACAGCGCCAGGTTTCGCACCCGGGCCCCGGCCGCGAGGAGCTCGACTCCAGGTGCGAGAGCGCCCCCAGGCGGTCCAGCCGGGACCGGCGGGAGCACGAACGGCGGCGGGATATACTCCCGCGCGTGCAGCGGACGCGGTGGCTCTCGGGGGCGGTGTTCCTCCTGGCGATCCTGGTGGGAGCGGCCCTCCGTCTGCCCGATCTCGCCGCGCGCCCGATGCACGCCGACGAGGCCGTTCACGCGGACAAGTTCGGGACCCTGCTCGAAGAGGGGCACTATGCGTACGACTCCTCGGAGTACCACGGGCCCACGCTCTACTTCCTGACCCTGCCTTCGGCGTGGCTGGAGGGCGCCCGGGAGTACGTAGAGATCGACGAGGTCACCCTGCGGGCCGTCCCGGCCGTGCTCGGTCTCCTCCTGGTGGCCGCCCACGTCGGGATGAGGGGTGTCCTGGGGACGCCCGGCGCCGCGATCGCGGCGCTCCTCACCGCCATCTCCCCGGCCATGACCTTCTACTCCCGCTACTACATCCACGAGGTCCTCCTGGTCCTTTTCACCTTTGGTGCGCTCCTCGGAGCGTGTTGGTACCTGCAGAAGCACGGTGCGTTGCCGGCGCTGCTGACCGGCGCGTGCGTGGGGTTGATGCACGCGACGAAGGAGACGGCTCCTCTCGCCCTCGGGGCGATGGCTCTCGCGCTGGCGCTGACCCTGCTGATCGAGCGCCGACACGGCCTGGCTCCCCACCCGATCCGTCGGACCGTCCGGCGCCGGGACGGTGCCCTGGCACTCGTGGCCGCCCTCATCGTGTCCGGCGTCCTCTACTCGTCGTTCGCGGCCAACCCGGCGGGCGTCCTGGATTCGGTGCGGGCCTACGGGATCTGGTTGGATCGAGCCGCCTCCGACCCATGGCACCTCCACTCCTGGGACTACTACCTGCGTCTGCTGATCCATTTCCCCGCTCGCGGCACACCCTTCTGGACCGAGGGCCTGATCCTGGTGCTGGCCGCCGCGGGGGCTGCCGCCGGCTGGAGTCGAAGGGGAGTCCCGGGGGCGGACGCCAAGGTCGTCCGGTTCTTGTCGCTCTACACCATCCTGCTGGTCGTGGCGTACTCGTCGATCCCGTACAAGACCCCCTGGAATCTCCTGCCGTTCCTGCACGGCCTGATCCTCCTGGCCGGCGTCGGGGCGGTCTGGGTGGTGCAGGCCCCTCGGAGGCTGGCCGGTCGCACCGCGATCGGCGTCGTGCTGGTCCTGGGCAGCGCCCACCTCACCTGGCAGGCGTACTCCGCGAGCTTCCGCTTCGCCGCCGATCCCCGGAACCCCTACGTCTACGCTCACACTGGAACCGACGTGTTCCGGATCGCGGAACGGGTGAGGGAGCTGGCCCGGACCCACCCGGAAGGCTCCTCCATGCCCCTGCAGATCATCAGCCAGGAGAACCTCTGGCCCCTTCCCTGGTATCTGCGGGGGCTTTCCGGGGTAGGCTGGTGGAACGGGGTCTCCGACGAGGCCGAGAGAGCGCCCGTCATCCTCGTGACCCCGGAGATGGAACCGGCCCTCATGAGAAAGCTCTACGACCTGCCGCCCCCCGGAGAACGGGAGCTCTACATGAGCATCTTCGATGAGCCCCTGGAGCTGCGTCCTCAAGTGGAGGTGCGGGGTTATGCGGCGAAGACGTTTTGGGACGACTTCCGTCGACAGGGGGCCGATGCGCCCGATTCGTCGACTCCCGACGGCCGGCCATGAATGCCCCGGCACCCGCCTCTGCCGCCGCCGCAATGACCCTGGGCGAGGGCGCCGGTCGCAT
>CAXMOH010000216.1:0-3918 GCA_964194855.1 uncultured Hyphomicrobium sp. | reverse complement strand
CGGTCGCCGTCCTCCTCCTCGAGCCTGGTGGACCTCAATGGGCCGTGTCCCTCCACGTGCGTAACGCGCCGGGGCGGGCCAGGGTTCCGAGCCGGAGATGTTTGATTCGGGTGGCGCGCTCGCGCATAATCCACAACTCGCTGAAGGAGAGAGGCTTGCAGGATCGAGACCCCGAGTCGGATTTCACCACGGAGGACACCTGGCGAATCTTCCGCATCATGGCGGAGTTCGTCGAGGGCTTCGAGAGCCTCTCCCGAGTGCCCAAGGCCGTGACGGTCTTCGGCTCGGCCCAGATCCGCCCCGGAAGCGCCGAGTATCTGCAAGCGGAGGCACTCGGGCGCGGCCTCGCCGAAGCCGGCCACGCCGTCATCACGGGTGGAGGCCCCGGCGCCATGGAGGCGGTGAACAAGGGAGCCAAGGAGGCCGGCGGCCGATCCATCGGTGCGTGCATCGAGCTGCCGAGGGAGGAAAAACCCAACGCCTACCTCACCGACACGATCTCGTTCCGCTACTTCTTCGTGCGCAAGGTCATGTTCGTGAAATACGCCAAGGCGGTGGTGATCCTGCCCGGGGGCTTCGGCACGCTGGACGAGCTGTTCGAGTCCCTCACACTCGTCCAGACCCGGAAGATCCCGCCCATCCCGGTGATCCTGGCCGGGGATGCGGAGTACTGGGACGGGCTCCTCGAGTGGCTCGAGGGCGCCCTCGAGAAGCCGGGCAAGATCAGCTCCGAAGACCTGTCGCTCATCAAGCGGGCACGGAGCGTCGAGGAGGTCCTCGCCTTCGTCGCCGAGAGCCCGGTGAAGTAGTCCGAGGAGGAACCGATGAGCCGCTACACCATCACGCTGATCCCGGGCGACGGCATCGGGCCGGAGGTCGCCGCGGCCGCGGTGCGGGTCCTGACAGCCACGGGGATCGAGTTCGACTGGCAGACCGAGGTGGCGGGCGCCTCGGCGGTGGGCGAGCACGGGACGGCGCTGCCCCCTCGGGTGCTCGAGTCGGTCCGGCGCAACAAGGTCGCGCTCAAGGGGCCCATCGAGACCCCCGTCGGCAAGGGGCACCGCTCGGTGAACGTGGCGCTGCGCAAGGAGCTCGATCTGTACGCCAACCTGCGCCCGCTGCGGACCCTGCCCGGCGTCAAGTCACGCTACGAGGACGTGGACGTGGTGGTGGTGCGCGAGAACACCGAGGACCTCTACAGTGGGCTCGAGCACGTCGTCGTTCCCGGGGTGGTCGAGTCGCTGAAGATCATCACCGAGCGGGCCTCCACCCGGATCGCGCTGTTCGCCTTCGAGTACGCGGTCGCCCACGGGCGCAAGCGTATCTCGGCCGTCCACAAGGCGAACATCATGAAGCTCTCGGACGGTCTCTTCCTGGACTGCTGCCGCCTCGTGGCGAAGCAGTACCCGCAGATCCAGTACGACGAGATCATCGTCGACAACCTCTGCATGCAGCTCGTGCTGGACCCCACGCGGTTCGACACCCTGCTTCTCGAGAACCTGTACGGCGACATCGTGTCGGACCTGTGTGCCGGCTTAATCGGGGGGCTGGGTCTGGCGCCGGGGGCGAACATCGGCGACGGGGTCGCCATCTTCGAGGCAGTGCACGGCAGCGCCCCCGACATCGCCGGGAAGAACCTCGCCAACCCGGTGGCGCTGATCCTCTCCTCCGCGCTGATGCTCGAGCACCTGGGGGAGATGGACGCCGGGGCCCGGGTGAGAAAAGCCGTTCTCGCGGTGCTGCAGGAGGGAAAGACCCTCACCCGGGACCTGGGCGGCTCTTCCGGGACCACCGAGATCGCCGAGGCCATCGCGGCGCGGGTCTAGTTGCTCTCCTCCCGAGTCCTGCCGAAGAGGCTCGACAGCACCCAGTTCACCACCATGAGCACGAGGCTGCCCCCGAGCGCCGGCCAGAAGCCGCTCACGGCGTAGCCGGGCAGCAGGCGCGAGAAGCCCCACAAGAGCAGCGCGTTCAGAATGAAATAGAAGAGCCCCAGCGTGAGGATGAGTGCCGGGATCGACAGGACGAGCGCCAGCGGCCTCACGATCAGGTTCAAGACACCGAAGATCGCCCCGGCGACGGCGAGCTGCAGCCAGGTGCCGTCGAAGGTGATGCCGGGCACCACCGTCGTGGCAAAAAGCGCCACCGCGTTGCCGACGATGGCCAGGAGCAGCCTCAATCCCGTTCCCCCGGGTCGGCGGCGGGCAGCGCTTCCACGCGCCAGCCCTCGGGGATCTCGAACAGCTCTCTCGGTTGCCGGCCCACCCGGATCAGGGTAACGGTGGAGACCGTCTCCTGCACCTCGCCGAGGGCGTCGAGCCTCGTGTGGGTCCGGAGGGGAAAGCCGGGAAGCGCCCGAATCTCCGAAAGCAGGCCGCCCAGCGAGCGGCTCGCCCCCGACCACTCGAGAAAGTCGGCAAACGTCTCGACGCCCACCTCCAGGTCCTCGGCCACCCACAGGACCATCTGCACCGATGGCCCCACGAGGCGAAAGCCCCGACACCCGTGCCCGGCAATGGTGCGAGAGCCCTCGAGGGCGGTGGTCCGCACGGCGCCCTCGTCGCTGCCACCCATCATGCCCGCCGCGAAGGCGGCATCCTTCTGGGACCGGGCCCGCAGGCCCTCGACGTCCACTTCGACGACGATGCGGCGCTCGGGGTCGAGACGCCAGGCGCGGTCGAGATCGATTCGAAGGACGAGAGCAGGGCCGCCCGGCGCGTCTCCCGCCTCGAGGCGCATGCGTTGTCCGGCATGCCACGTGCGTGTCCGCACTCCTGGCCCTGCCGGCTCTCCCCCCTGGTACACGATTGTCGTTTGCTCGAAGTACAGCTCGGGCGCCGCGGGTGCGGCCAGGAGCACGAGAGCAACCGCGGTCACGTTGAGCACGACAACTTTCTCCCGAGGAATCTGTGGACAACCGCGAGTCGCTATCATACAGTCTCGGCGGCCGTGACAACCAAGGACAAGAAAGCGCCCCTGAAGAGCCCGGCCGAATCGCTGAGCTTCCGGCAATCGCTGCTGCAGCTGCTCGAGGCCGGCCCCGATCGCGAAGAGAAGCTGCTCGAAGAGTTCGAGCGGAAGAAGGGGACCGGGGACTCGCTCTACTCCCCCCTCCTCTACCTCTTGACTCACCTGAACTTCCCGGAAGGGAAGGCGGCGCGCCAGTGGAAGAAGGTGCAGGCGCACCGGGAGCGGCTGAGCCAGGACCTGGGACGCGATCCGGGCCTGCGGGTGGCGCTGCTCGATTACTTCATGAACGTCAGCCGGGAGCTCAAGAACCCCAAGGTGATCGAGCTGGCGATCTACGAGCGCACCGAGCGCTCGGCTGTGACCGACGGGCTGACGGGGCTCTACAACCACGCCTATTTCCTCCAGACCCTGCGACAGGAGGTCCTGCGCTCGAAACGACACGGCCTCAAGGCGGCACTCCTGCTCCTCGACCTGGACGACTTCAAGAAGGTCAACGACCAGCGGGGGCACGTCGAGGGCGACCGCGTGCTGATGAAGGCGGCGGCGATCCTGCGGGAGTCGGTGCGCGAGATCGACATCCCCGCGCGCTACGGGGGCGAGGAGTTCGCCGTGCTTCTGCCCGACACCGGCCGCCTCGGCGCCTTCGTCGTCGCCGACCGCATCCGGGCCCGGATCCAGAAGCGCTTCTGCCGACAGCGACCGGCGGTGACGGTCTCGGGGGGCCTGGCTCTTTTTCCCGACGACGCCGGCACCCCGGCCGACCTCATCGTGCAGGCCGACGCCGGGCTCTACCGCGCCAAGGCCGCCGGGAAGAACCAGGTGCTGCTCACGCAGGGTGAGAGGCGGCGTCACCGCCGCGTCGCGGCCACGCCGAGGGTGCGGCTGGCGACGAACGAGGGCCCGGCCCCGGTGCTGGTCAAGAACGTCTCGGAAGGCGGGCTGCTCGTC
>CAXMOH010000215.1:0-4324 GCA_964194855.1 uncultured Hyphomicrobium sp. | reverse complement strand
GGACGGGTGCCGGCTGCTCCCGGTACCGTTCGAAGTCGAGGTAGATGGGCAGGACTCCCGTGCGGCGAAAGCCCAGGCGCTCGAGCTCGAGGCGATTGAACTCGCTGTCGGCGAGGCCCAGGTCCACGTGGGGAGCGAGCGGGCCCAGCTCCTCACGGCCGATGGTGCAGAGACGCACCATCTCGGGATCCCAGCCGACGAAGTACTCCGCCGGCGTGATGTTGTGGTGCAGAAGAACCCGGCGGCCCCGGTGCTCCCGCAGGGCGGCCGTGAGGGGAGACGGCAGCGCGTAGTGCAGGATCACCACGTCGTCCCGGGTCCCGGGTCGCCAGTCCCCGAACCGCCGCCCGTCGCCTTCCAGGTCCGGGTCGAGCTCGAGCGCATAAACGTCGGCCGTGTGCCCCCACGACCGGAAAGCGTCTCGCATCAGCCTGGCCGAGTCCCCGATGGCATCTCCACGGTGAAGAGTGGGGACCCACTGGTCGATCCTCACGGTCCGGCCTCACCGGCAGGCGTGAGCGTCCCGTCCAGGACCGGCCGCAAGCGGTCGAGGAGCAGAGCACCGAAGTCAGTCGATCGGACCCGACCCATGGCGCGGTCCTGGGTGCCGAGCACGACTTCGCGCAGGTCTTCGCCCGGGCGCAAGCGACCCAGCAGCTCCGCGACCTCCTCCGGGTGCTTGTCCCGGAGCAGAACGCCTCCGCCATGCAGCGTTTCGCGAACCGCTCCAGCGTCGTACGCCACCACCGGCACGCCGAAGTGCATCGCCTCCTGCAGCGGAACGCAGAACCCCTCGTGCTCGGACAGGCAGAGGAAGATGTCGGCCTCCCGGTAGTAGGCGTAAAGCTCGTCGTCGTCCACCTGCCCGGTGAAGACGACCTCGTCGACCCGCAGCTCGCTCACCAGCTCCCGCAACCGGTCGAAGTAGCGTTCGAAGCCGCGATGGTCGCCGACCAGGAGAAGCCGGCTTCGGGGGTCCACATAGCGCTGGTAGGCGGCGAAGACCCGTACGAGGTCCTGGATCTTCTTGTTGGGGATGATTCTCCCCACGAAGAGGATGTTGGTGCGCTCGTCGTCGAACAAGCGGCGGACGATGGGGGAAGGGGAGCGATCGTAGAGCGACAGATCCAGCACGATGGGCAGGACGGCCGTCGGCCGAAAGCCCGCGGCCTCCAGCTCTCGACGGTTGAACTCGCTGTCTCCCAGGCCGAGCTGGGTTCGGGACGCGAAGGCGGCGAGCTCGCGGCGGCCGTGGTGGCAAAGACCCGCCAGGTGAGGGTGAAACCCCAGGAAGAACGGGGCCGGAGTGATGTTGTGGTAGATGACCACCAGCGGGTCGGAGGAGTGGTAGGCGAGCCGGCCGGCGGCGCTACCGATGGAGAAGTGGAAGATGCAGACCGTCTCTCGCGAGCACTCGCTGCGATACTCCCAGAGTGGCCGCGCCAGGTGCGCCATCCGCGGGTGCACCTTCTCGGCGAAAATGTCCGACCGAAAGCCCGCCGCCCGCAGATGGCCCTGGATGGCCAGGGCCTCGTTGCTGATGGCGTCACCGTAGGAGAGGGCGGCGAGAAGCTGGTGCACCCGCCGCGGCGGCCCGGATCGGGTCATCCCCGTCTCCGGTCGGCCTCCGGCTCCGGCCCGTCTCCGCCCTGCCCGGGGGCCACCATCTCCTCGAGGGTCTTCCCTCGTCGCGCCAGCATCTCCACGCGGCCGGCCAGCTGGAGATTCCGGCTGCGCACCTCCTGCACCTCCAGGTTCAGCCGAGAGACCTCGAGGACCAGGTTGTGGAGGAGGTGGACGTAGTAGCGGTTGAGATCGGCCTGCCTCGACAGCGCGGAGATCATCGGGTTGGGGTTCCAGAAGAGCTTCTGGACGGGGCGAAGCATCCGGCGAAGCGCCTCCAGGGCCTGGCCCGCTACGCCACGGCTCGAGCGATAGACCGTCTCGGTGTCGAACGAGAAATTCCACTGGCCGTCGCGGGCCTGGAACTCCTCGAGGAGCTCCCCGGGAAGCTCTCCCGCCTGCAGGACCGGCTCGAGGCCTCGCTCCCCGAGTGCCCGGAGCTCCTCCTCGCTGTAGAGGTCTCCCTTCTTCCGGTCGATCTCACCAAGGATCGCCCGGCGGATCTGCTCGACGTCGATCCCGTCTGCCTTGATCTCAAAGCTCATGGCTGGCTCGCTACTGCCCTCGAGGCACCGGCGCACCAGGCGCCCCGTAGATGATGACGACGACGGCCACGGCCCACAGCGCGACCGCCACGAGCAGCGGTCGATCCGTGAGCAGAACGTCGGTCGGGCTGCCCCCTCCCTCGTGGCGGTGGACAAGGTAAAGATAGCGCAGGATGCCGTACAGCACGAAGGGAATGGTGAGGGCCAGCCGCTCCGTCTGGTACTTCTCCAGGGTCTCGGGCGCCATCGTGTAGAACGCGTATGCCGTGAGACAAGAGGCGGCCACCACCGAGATCATCTGGTCGAGCAGGTAGGGCGTGTACTCGGTGAGAATGCTGCGGTGCTCGCCGGCAGACTCGTCCAGCGAGACCAGCTCGTGTCGGCGCTTGCTGAGGGAGAGGAAGAGCGCGAGAAGGATCGTACAGACCAGCAGCCAGCTGCTGATGTGCACGTCGATGGCGAGAGCCCCTGCCACTGCGCGCAGGACGAAGCCGAGGGAGATCGCAAGGGCATCGAGGATGACGACGTTCTTGAGGCCGAACGAGTAGCCGACGTTCAACACGACATAGGCCAGGCTGCAGACGGCGAACGGCGGCCCCAGGGTCATCGCGGCGCCGAGCCCGCCCAGGAGAAGCAGGGTCGAGGCGAGACGGGCCGCGGGCACGGGCAGGGCCCCGCTGGCCAGGGGCCGCAGGCGCTTGCGGGGGTGCAGGCGATCTCTCTCGAGGTCGGACAGGTCGTTGATGAGGTAGACCGCACCGGAGAGGGCACAGAACACCACGAAGGCAATCCCGGCCCGCAGGATGGCGTCGGCCTCGAAGAGGTGCTTGGAGAACGCCAGCGCGGCCAGGACCACCAGGTTCTTGGTCCACTGGTGGGGCCGGAGCGAGATGAGGAGCGCTCGGGGCAGGGTCATCGGCCCCCGTTCCGGGCCGGTGGCGGGGACGGAACCCCGCGGGTCCGCCCGCCACCGAGGCGTCGTGATCAGGACTTGTAGCTGTTGACGGCTGCGTCTTCCGACTCGTACGTCTCAAACACCGTCAGAAGCTTGGTGATCGACAGGAGGTCCTCAATCTTCTTGGTGAGGTTCAGCAGCTTCAGCTTGCCGCCCTTGCGGCTCACCGTGGTGTACGTGCGAACGATCTCACCGAGGCCGGCGGAGTCCACGTAGGGCACCTCTGCCAGGTTCAAGAGGATCCTCGTCTTGCCGGAATCGGCAAGCTTCGTCACTGCGTCGCGCAGCGCGTCGTCCCCTTCACCGATCAGGATCTTCCCGTGAAGATCCAGAATCACCACATCCTCCACCTGGCGCTCAACGATCTTCATGGCGGCTTTTCTCCATGTGGGTAAGTCAGTTGCGAGAGAGAGCGTACGCTATCACGCACGCTCCGGACAAGTCAACGGCGGATCTGGTGTCTTCGGTCTCGGTGCCGGCCACGCGCCGATCTATTCGGCTGGCGCGCGGCCGGCCAGAGGGGCGTCTAGCTACTCTCGGTCTCGCGGCGGATCTTCTTGCGGTTCCGCTTCCGAGCGAGGGCTTGCTTGGCCCGACGTTTGTCTCCGGGCTTGAGGTAGAAGCTGTGCTTCTTGATGTCCTTGATGATGTCTTCCTGCTGCACCTTGCGCTTGAAGCGGCGGAGGGCGTTCTCGATCGACTCGCCCTCCTGAATCTTGACCTCGGCCAAACTTTTCAACACCCCCTGACTGCCGTGGATTTCTCTGCGATGAGGTACGGGCTTTCTGTACGGCGTGGGGCCAGGGTGAGGCTCAGGCCCCAGTTTGCGAACAATGATGCTAGGCCAGCAGTGGCGAGGGTGTCAAGCAATGCCCCCGTATTCAAGGAGTTATGGCGGCCCCAGGCATCCGGGCCGCGCAAGCCCCCGGTGAGAAGCGCAACCGAGTTTGAACTATCCTTGGGCGTCGATCGCGGCAGAAAAACCCCTTTCCTGCACAGGAGGAGACGCCATGAACGCGCTCAGAGCCCGAATCGCCGGGCTCGGCTGTCTGGTTTTCGCTCTCTCGGCCGCCACCGCGACCGCCGAAGTGAGGCTGCCCTCCGTGCTCGGCGACCGCATGGTCCTGCAGCGCGGCGCAGCCCTGCCGTTCTGGGGTTGGGCGTCCCCCGGGGAAGAGGTGACGGTCTCGATCGGCCGGAA
>CAXMOH010000214.1:0-9704 GCA_964194855.1 uncultured Hyphomicrobium sp. | reverse complement strand
TCAGAAACTGGGTGAAGGCGTGCTTTCCGTGTTCGAGGCGCCGAACCGCAGGAATACCGGGAGTATTCCGAGGTTCGGCAACGAAGAGCTGGCGGAAAAGATCCGGCCTCGACGCGGTCTGACTTTCACCACGGGCTCCTAGGAGCCGAGGACCGGCCAGAAAGGCGTCTGCGTCCTGCGGTAGGCCTCGAGGAGGTTGGCGGTGCGAGGGTCGGTGCCCGGGCGAAGGGGTGGGGACGGCCGATCCAGGAGCCGGCCCACGGAGGCGGCTGTGGCGGAGGCGAGGCCTTCGAGGCTGTAGCCGCCCTCGAGGACGGCCACGACTCTTCCCTTGGCCGAGCCGCTGGCGACGGCGACGCAGACGTCCATGATCTCGGCGAAGCCGGCGGCGGTCAGCTTCATGCCGCCCAGGGGGTCGTCCTCGTGGGCGTCGAAGCCGGCGGAGATCAAGACGAGCTGGGGGTCGAAGGCCCGGCCGACGGGCTCCAGGATCTCGCGGTAGGCGCGGGAGTAGTCCTGGTCTCCCAGGGCGCCGGGCATGGGGAGATTGAGCGTGAAGCCTCGACCGGGCCCCTCCCCCACCTCGTCGAGGGCGCCCGTCCCGGGGTAGAACGGGAACTGGTGGGACGAGACGTAGAGCACCCGGGGGTCCTCCCAGAAGATCTCCTGGGTGCCGTTGCCGTGGTGCACGTCGGGATCCACGATCGCCACGCGCTCGAGACCGGCGTCGAGAGCGGCTGCGGCGCCAACGGCGACGTTGTTGAACAGGCAGAAGCCCATGGCTCGGCTCGACGTCGCGTGGTGGCCGGGTGGGCGCACCATGCAAAACGCCCGGTCGAGCTCTCCGTCCAGGACCTCCTCCACGGCGCCGGCCACCGCCCCCGCCGCCTTGAGTGCCGCGTCGTACGAGTGCGGGCCGGCGGCGGTGTCCGGGTCGAAGCGGTGGCTGCGGCCGGCGGTCCCCGCCACCAGGTCGACGTGCTCCTCGGTGTGGACGGCCAGGAGCTCTTGCCGGCTGGCGGGACGTGGCTGGCGCAGGACGAGCTCCTTGTCGAGGCCGGCCTCCCTCAACCCTTTCCTGGCCCCCTCCAGTCGCTCGGGGCGCTCCGGGTGCCCTGCTCCGGCGTCGTGCTCGCCAAAGATGGGGTCGTCGAAGAGTCCTACGCGCATGGCCCTCAGGCCTCCGCCTTAAGCCGATCGGCAACGAGCTCGGCCAGATCCCGGACCTGGAGGGTCTCCTCGACGTTCTTCGCCTTCGCCCCGTCCGTGATCATCGTCATACAAAACGGACACCCGACGGCCACCGTTTTCGCTCCTGTGGCCAGGACTTGCTCCGTCCGCTCGACATTCACCCGTTTGCCGATCGTCTCCTCGAGGAAGACCCGTCCTCCGCCCGCCCCGCAGCAGAAGCCGTTCTGCCGGCTCTTCTCCATCTCCGTCTTCTTGACGCCGAGCTGGATCAGGATCTCCCGTGGCGGCTCGTAGCCCTTGGCGTACCGGCCCAGGTAGCACGGGTCGTGGAACGTGACCAGCTCGTCGACCCCCTTCGTCAGGTCGAGAGGCACTCGCCCGGCCTCGAGAAGCTCGGCCAGGAGCTGGGAGTGGTGCACCACGGTGTACTCGCCCCCGAGCTCGGGGTACTCGCTCCCGAGACTGTTGAGGCAATGCGGGCACGTCACCAGGATCTTCTTGAAAGCGTACTTCCCCAGGGTCTCGACGTTCCCGGTGGCCAGCTCCTTGAAGATGTACTCGTTGCCCATCCGCCGTGCCGGATCCCCCGTGCACCGCTCCTCCCGCCCCAGGATGGCGAAGTCGACATTGGCTGCTTTCAGGATGCGGACGAGGGCCCGCTGGGTCTTCCGCGCCCGGGGGTCGGTGGCCCCCGCGCAGCCCACCCAGAAGAGGTACTCGACCTCGCGCCCCAGCTCGCCCAGGATCGGCACGTCGAGCCCCTCGGCCCACTCGGTTCGGGCGTCCGCGCCGACTCCCCAGGGGTTGCCCTGGACCTCCATTCCCTTGAAAGCGCTCGTGGCCTCCTGTGGGAATTCCGATTCCATCATCACCAGGCTCTGGCGCATCCCGATGAGAGAGCCCGGGACGGAATCGATGACGACGGGGCAGACCTCGATGCACGCCGCGCAGGTGGTGCACGCCCAGATCTCGTCCTTGTGGACCTGCGCGTTCACGCCGAGGTATCCCCCATCCGCACGGACGGTCCCAGGCTGATTCCGGTCGATCTCGGCCCTGGAGACGAGCGCCGTCTTCGGCTCGTAGGCAGCCGCCTCTTCGGCCTTGTCCGCCAGGGGTCGCCCCTTCGCGTCGCGGAGTGAGAGGATGCCGGGACCGTTCTCGAAGCGCAGGTTCAGCTTCAGGTCGTGGAGGACCTTCATGGGCATGAGGGGCTTGCCTGTGGTGTGAGCCGGGCAGACGGAGTTGCACCGCCCGCACTCCGTGCAGGCAAAGGTGTCGAGGAGTGTCTTCCAGGGGAGCTCCTGCACCTGGTCGACACCGAACTTCTCCACTTCCTCGAAGTCGATGGGCTCCGGGAGCCCGTAGCGCTTGCGCCGAAAGAAGTAGATGTTCGGGGTAGCGAACACCAGGTGCATGTGCTTGCTGAGGGGAATGTAGGCCCCGAAGCCCAGGAAGACGAGGACGTGCCCCCACCAGCCGACGTGCTGCAGGGTCCGGACCGTCCCGGTGCTCAGGCCCGAGAGTGCCGCCGCCACAAGGGAGCTGACGGGCGGGGCGCCCACCGGACTCGTGTCGCCCGCCGCTCGCTGCTCCAGGAGGACCGTCGAGCCCATGAGGAGGAAGAACGTCACGTACAGAGCCACGATGAACCAGAGGATGTTCTCCGCGTCCTGTGATCGGGGCAGCAGCCGTTTCACGCGGCCGGACCAGCGCCGGGCCAGCGCGATGGCGGCCGCCATCAGCACCGCCGCGGCCAGGAGGTCCTGGCTCAGCCGATAGAGGGAGTACAGCCCGTCCGGAAGGATCCACCGGTAGCTGAAGGGCTCTCCGCCCGAGGCTTTCCGAAAGGCGGTCAAGCCCTCCAGAACGACCTCCACGTGCCCGATGGCGAGGATCAGGAAGCCGTAGAGGAAGAACACGTGGAGGAGCCCGGACCAGCGGTCCTCGAACGTCTTCTTGTGGCCGAGGACGAGGGAGACCACCCTGGCGACGCGCGTGCCGGGAGTGTCGGTGAGGTCCTCCGACGGCCGCGTCCCGGTGTTCACCAGGACCCTCAGACGCCAGAGGCGCCAACCCATGAAACCGAAGGCGGCGACGACGAGAGCGAGGGTCAGGACCGATTGAAGGATGGGGAGCATCGTCGGTGTCACCTCCGGCGGCAGTTTAGCCGAAACTGATCCGACGAGACGCCCGGACGCTCCGGGCCTAGCGGCTGGCCGAGTGGGCCTTCATGGCCTCGGTCAGCTTCGGCAGGACCTCGAAGACGTCGCCCAGGATTCCGTAGTCGGCGATCTTGAAGATCGGCGCGTCGGGATCCTTGTTGATGGCCACGATGCATTTCGAGGACGACATCCCGGCGAGGTGCTGGATGGCGCCGCTGATGCCGCACGCCACGTAGAGCGTAGGAGACACGGTCTTGCCGGTCTGCCCCACCTGCATCTGGTGGTCGACCCAGCCCGCGTCGACCACCGCCCGTGAGGCCCCGACGGCGGCGCCCATCGCCTCGGCAAGATCCGTGATGAGAGAGAAGTGCTCGGGACCCTTCAACCCTCGCCCCCCGGACACGATGATCTGCGCCTCGGTGAGCTCGAGCTTGCCTTGCGCGGCGGCCGCGGTGGCGGTGACCTTCCCCCGAGACGTGGTCTCGGCGGTGCCCTTCACCACCTCGGGCGCTCGGGACGGGTCCGGTGTCCCGAGTGGGAAAACGTTGGGTCGCAGGCTGGCGATCCGAGGCTCCCCCACCCACTCGACGGTGGCGTAGGCCTTTCCGGCGTACATGGGTCGGCGCGCGGTCAATCGCTCACCCTCGAGCTCGAGCGCCACACAGTCCGAAGCCAGCCCGGCGTCGACCCTGGCCGCGACCCGAGGCGCCAGGTCCTTTCCCATGGCCGTCATGGGGAAGAGGACGATCGACGGGCTGCTGGAGACGATCACCGAGGCGACGGCCGCGGCGAAGCTCTCGGTCGCGTAGTCGCCGTAGGCAGCATCGTCGAAGACGTGGACGGTGTCGGCTCCGTAGGAGGCGAGCTCGCCGGCCAGCGACTCGCCTCCGGGCCCGATGACGACGGTGGCCACCGCGCCAGCCTGGCCCTGGGCCAGGCGCTTCGCTTCGGAGACGACTTCGAGGGAGGCCCGCCGAAGCGTCCCGTCCCGCTGCTCTGCAAACGTCAGGATTCCAGGCATTGCTCTAGATGACCTTCGCTTCCTCGTGGAGGAGGCGCACGAGCTCCTTCGCCTGCCCGTCCGCGTCGCCTTCGATCATCCGGACCTTGGGGCGGGGGGGCGGCAGCTCCATTGCAGTGATCTTCACTCTCGGGGCGGCAGCGGCGGCATCCAGCCCGACCGCAGCGGCGTCGAGGACCGCGAGGGGCTTCTTCTTGGCCGCCATGATCCCCTTCAGATTCGCGTAGCGAGGCTCGTTGAGTCCCTTCTGCGTCGAGATGACCGCGGGAAGGGCCGTCTCCCAGGTCTCGTGGGCCCCCTCGATCTCGCGCTGGACGGTCGCCTTGCTGTCCTGGACGTCGATCTTCACGGCGACCGTGACCTGCGGCAGGTCGAGAAGCTCGGCCAGCAGCCCGGGAATCTGGCTGTTGTCACCCCCCACCCCCTGCTGGCCGCACAGGATCAGGTCGACGGGCTCGAGGGTCTTGATGGCCCCTGCCAGAGCCCGGGCAGTGGCCAGGGTGTCGGCTCCGTCGAGGATCGGGTCCTTGACGTGGACCGCCGAGTCGGCGCCCATGGCGAGACCGGTCCGGAGCGCGGACTGGGCGCGCTCGGGGCCGACGGTGACGAGGACCACCTCCCCGCTCTTCGCCTCCTTGATCTTGAGCGCCTCCTCGATGGCGAACTCGTCGTAGGGAGAGACGATCCAGTTGATGGTGCCTTCCGCGATGCGATCACCCTCGGGTGCGATCTGGACGCGGGTCTCGGTGTCGGGAACCTGCTTCAGGCAGACGACGATCTTCATGGTGGTGTCCTATTCGTCCTCGAGGCGCTTGAACAGCAGCGCACCGTTCGTGCCGCCAAACCCGAACGAGTTGGAGAGGGCGTAGTGCACCTCGGCCTTTCGCATCTCGTTGGGCACGTAATCCAGGTCGCACTCGGAATCGGGGTTCTCGAGGTTGATGGTGGGAGGGATCACCTGATCGCGCAGGACGAGGGCGGTGAGCCCGGCCTCGACACCCCCGGAGGCGCCGAGCAGATGGCCGATCATGGACTTGGTCGAGCTGATGGCCATCTTCCGGGCGTGGTCGCCGAAGACCGCCTTCATGGCGATGGTCTCGACTGCGTCTCCCCGTGGGGTCGAGGTGCCGTGCACGTTGACGTAGTCCACCACGGAGGGGTCGACCCCCGCGTCGTCGAGCGTCGCGCGCATGACACGGGCGGCGCCATTGCCGTCCTCGCTGGGGGCCGTGATGTGGTATGCGTCCCCCGACATCCCGTATCCGACGATCTCACACAGGATGGGCGCCCCTCGGCTGCGTGCGTGGCCGAGCTCCTCGAGGACGAGGATCCCGGCCCCCTCGCCGATCACGAAGCCGTCACGATCACGATCGAATGGACGCGAGGCTCGCTCGGGCTCGTCGTTCCGAGTGCTGAGCGCCCGCATCGCGCAGAAGCCCCCGACGCTCATCGTGCTCACGGCGGCCTCGGTGCCGCCGGCGATCATGGCGTCCGCCCGTCCGCCCTGGATGAGCCGGAACGAGTCTCCGATGGCGTGGGCGCCCGACGTGCACGCCGTGCACGTCGCCGAGTTCGGACCCTTCGCGCCGGTCCGAATCGAGACCCAGCCCGCCGCCAGATTGACGATCATCGCGGGGATGAAGAAGGGGCTGATCCGCCGGGGCCCACCCTTCAGGTACGCGCTGTGCTCCCTCTCGATGGTGCCAAGGCCTCCGATGCCGCTGCCCACGATGACGCCGATTCGTTCGGCGTTGGCCACGGGCACGGCGAGAGCGGCATCCTTCACGGCCAGGTCGGACGCCGCCAGCGCGAGGTGGATGAAGCGGTCCATCTTCTTGACCTGCTTCTTCTCGATCCAGTCGAGAGGGTCGAAGCCCTTCACCTCGCAGGCGAAGCGAGTGGAGTGCCGCGAGGCGTCGAACAGGGTGATGGGACCCGCACCGGACCGGCCGGCGAGAAGACCCTTCCAGGTCTCCTCCGTACCGATCCCCAGCGGGGACACGAGTCCCACCCCCGTGACGACAACCCTGCGGTTCGTGCTCACTTTCGGCTTCCGGAGCGACGGCCGCTACTTCTTCTTCGAGTTCTTCTCGATGTACCCGGTCGCTTCCTTGACGCGGGTGATCTTCTCGGCGTCCTCGTCGGGGATCTCGATGCCGAACTCCTCCTCGAGCGCCATGACCAGCTCCACCGTGTCGAGGCTGTCCGCGCCGAGGTCGTCGACGAAAGACGCATCGGGCGTCACAGTCTCCTCCTCGACACCCAGCTGGTCGACGATGATTTTCTTGACTCGATCGACAACAGGCTCCATTCGAAGATCCTCCCGGAAATCCCCGCGCCTCGTCGGGCGCGGTCACTAGAATTCTACATGCGGAAGCCGCCGTCTACTCCCAGGACCTGCCCGGTGATGTAGGCGGCGGCGTCGGAGATGAGATACGCAACGGACCCGGCAATGTCCTCCGGGCGTCCCACGCGGCCCATGGGAATGGCCGCGGTCACGGCTTCTCTGGCTTTGTCTGTCATGGTGGCGGTCATGTCGGTGGCGATGAATCCGGGCGCCACGGCGTTCACCGTGATGCCCCGCGAGGCCACCTCGCGAGCCACGGACTTGGTGAACCCCACGACTCCGGCCTTGCTGGCCGCGTAGTTCGCCTGGCCGGCATTGCCCATCAAGCCGACGACCGAGGTGACGTTGACGATGCGGCCGCTGCGCTGCTTGATCATCGATCGCAGGACGGCCTGGGTGCAGAGGAAGACACCGGTCAGGTTGGTGGCCAGGACCGCATCCCAGTCCTCGTCCTTCATGCGCAGCACCAGGTTGTCCCGGGTCACGCCGGCGTTGTTCACAAGGCCGTCGACCCTGCCGTGGGTCTCGAGGACGCCGGCGATCGCGGCAGCGACCGATGAGCGATCGGAGACGTCGATCGAGACGGACTCGGCCCGGCCGCCGGCGCCGGTGATCTCCTCCACAGCCTCCGCCAGACGGGCGCTGTCCCGAGCCGCGAGCACGACCACGCTGCCCTCGGCGGCGAGGGCGCCCGCGATGGCCCGCCCAATGCCGCGAGAGCCCCCCGTCACCAGGACGACTTTTCCGTCGAGAGTCTTCCCCCCGGCGCTCATGCGCTCCGCGCCTCCATGCGCGCCCCGAGTGGGCGCAGCTCGGCCTGGATCGCATCGTTGACGCCGCTCGTGAAGAACTCGGCGGCCATCCGGATGCCCTGCTTCACCGCCCGCGCACTGGACTTGCCGTGACCGATGACACAGCAGCCGCCCACGCCCAGGAGGGGGGCCCCCCCCGCCTCCACGGCGTCGGTCCGCCGCCGCACGGCCTCGAGCGCCGGCCGCGACAGCCAGCCACCCACCCTGGTCCGCAGGCTTCGCATCAGCTCCTCGGAGAGATCCTCGATCACGAGCTCCGCCAGGGTCTCACAGGCCTTGAGGACCACGTTGCCGGTGAGACCGTCCACCACCACCACGTCGACCTTGCCGGTGAAGAGGTCGTGGCCCTCGACGTTCCCGATGAAATTGACGCTGGCTCCCTTCAAAACCTCGTTGACCTCGCGGATCAGATCGCTCCCCTTTGAGTCCTCCTGCCCCAGACTCATGAGGCCCACTCGGGGCATGGGCTTCTGAAGGACACCCCTCGAGTACGCGCTGCCCATGACCGCGAACTCCTCGAGGTTTCTGGACTTGCAGCGGGTGTTCGCCCCGACATCCAGGAGGACGGTCTGGCCCTCCCGACTGGGCAAGACTGCGGCAAGAGCCGGTCGGTCGACCTCCTCGAGAGTTCCCAGCACCATCCTGGCGATGGTCCAGCACGCGGCGGTGTTGCCGGCCGAGAAGAAGGCGTCTGCATTTCTGTTTTGCACCTGCTCCAGGCCGACGTGTATCGAAGACCGTTTCTTCAGCACAGAGCGGCTGACCTTCTCCGCCATGCCGACGACGTCGGGGGCGTCCAGGACCTCGATCGGCAGCCCCCCGCCCTCGACGCGCTGGAGCTCTCGGCGCAGCAGGTCTTCAGGGCCGGTGAGCGACACCTCCACCCCCAGCTCGCGACAGGCGAGCACGGCCCCTTCGGTCACCACCCTGGCGCCGTGGTCGCCGCCCATGGCGTCCACGACGACCCGGGGTCGAGGCACTAGACCTCCTCCGCCTCGATGACGGCTTTCCCCTTGTAGTGGCCGCAGAGCGGGCAGACACAGTGCGGGAGCTTGGGCTCGTGGCAGTTGGGGCAAAGGCTCAGGCTCGGGCTCTGCAGGTGGTCGTGGGCGCGGCGCTTGCCGGTGCGGGCCTTCGAGTGGCGGCGTTTGGGATTGGGCATGGATGGCTCCTAGTGACGATCGGGTTCGACGAGCTTGCGCAAGGGCTCGAGGCGCGGATCGAGAGGCTCCTCGGGCGCGGGACAGGCGCAAGGGGCAGTGTTCTTGTTGCGACCGCAGGTGCGACACAGGCCCCTGCAGTCCGGACGGCAGAGGCTCTTCATGGGAAGGGCCAGGAACAGCTGTTCCCTGGCCATCTCTCCCAGGTCGACCCGCTCGTTCTCGTAGTAGCCGACCACGATCTCGTGGTCGGTCAGCTCGACCTCCTCTTCCTCCTCCTCGGGGCGGTTCGGCAGGCGAGGCAGGTAGAACAGGTCCAGCTTCTGGTCGACAGGGATGGCGTAGGGCTCGAGACACCGACCGCATTCGACCATCAGCCTCCCGGCCAGCTGGCCGGTCACGTGGACGGTGTTCCCGTCGACGATCTCGAGATGACACCGGAGGCGACCCTCGTCAAGGGTGAGCTCGTCGTCGCCCTGCACGTGGAGGGACTCGGGGCTCAGAACCTCGTCGAGGTCCAGCCCCTCGGGCGGGATCCGGGGTATCTCAATGAGAAGCATGGGGGTAGTGCGCAAACCTATAAATTCTACTGATATCGGGCCTTCCGTCAAGGCTGGTCGGCGTTCTGAGTCTGGAAGAGACCCATTTTGACACGTCTTTGGGGGCGGTGTGGGGCCTAGGTGTTTGAGTCGGGGCTGCGAGGTCCCCTCCGCGGCGGACGTTCGCGGGCACAGGAAGAGCAGAAGGAACGTCTTTGCCCGCTCACTCGGGCGTCGGGCGGACTCTATGTCGTCAATGCACCGACTAACGCCCCCGCTACGGGGACCTCGCATCCCCGCCTCCCGCTTTTGTGTCCTTCGGTGTGCCAACTGGCGCCTTGCCAGCGCTGAGACCGTGATCCTCCTCTTCTTGGGGGTCGTTTTCGTAGGCCCAGGGCTCCAAGGCCGGTGGCGACTTCCCCGTCGAGGCTCGAGTTTGCGTGGGGGGGGTGGGGGGGAACGAAACGGGGTT
>CAXMOH010000213.1:0-5485 GCA_964194855.1 uncultured Hyphomicrobium sp. | reverse complement strand
GAAATACGACGGGTGCTTGGTCTCGGGACAAATGCCGACGGCGCGGCCCTTGCGAGCGGCGGCGCCGTTCACATCCTTCAGGAGATCGATGATCTCCTGAAGCGTCGGCACCTCGAGCCGTCCATCGTAGGCGGTGCTGCGCAGGTCGGCGAGGCGCTCCCGGGCCCGGAGGGTCTTGAGCTCCTCGAGGGTGAAGTCCTCGGTGAACCAGCCCGTCACCTCCCGGCCTTCGATCGTCTTCGTCGATCTCCGATCCGCGAACTCCGGGTGATCCGCCACGTCGGTGGTGTCGGAGATCTCGTTCTCGTGGCGGGCGACCAGGACGCCATCGCTCGTCGCCACCACGTCGGGCTCGATGCAGTCGGCCCCCTGCTCGATGGCCAGCCGGTAGGCCTCCAGCGTGTGCTCGGGACGATGACCGCTGGCGCCGCGGTGGGCGATGACGATGGGTCCCGCGTCCGCCTCTGACCCCGACCCGACCACGGCCGCGAGCAGCAACATCCCGGGCACTCCCCCAGGGAGATTCATCATCGTCATCGTCCTCGTCCTTGCAACCGCACGGCAGAAGGCAGCCGCCATCATACTTCGCGAGTCGGCGTCGGGTCGGTGATCGTGGCGGGCGGCCTGGTCTTGAAGTCCTCGTTTCCTCGACGGGCGGCATGACCGGGCTAGAATCGGGCCGTGCCTCGAAAGCCCATTGTCGTCGATGGTGCCCCGATCGACTTCGAGACAGGTGACTCCCTCCTCGTGGCGATGCTCCGCGACGGGCGGCACCCGACCGGAAGGGGCTGCCTGTGCCTGGGCGGGGACTGCCCGCACTGCCTCGCCACTGTCGACGGAGTCGGCTATGTCCGCACCTGCCAGGTCGAGGCCCAGCCGGGAGCCGTCGTCGAGACACACCACAGGGACGGCGGCCGCCCTCCCCTGACGCGGCCGCTCGACGAGGACGAAGACGATGCGCCACCCACCCCCGGCCCCGCTCCGGTCGCGCGGCACGTGCACTGCGATGTCGTGGTCCTGGGCCAGGGTCCCTCGGGGCGGGCGGCCGCAGCCGACGCGCGCGCGGCAGGCAAGAGCGTCGTCACACTCGAGGCCGCGGCCGGCCAGGAGGTGATCGGGCTCTACGCCGGCCCCCTGGTCGTCGCCCGAACCCACGAGGGCACCCTCAACGTCCACCCACGCGACGAGATCGTCGTTGCCACCGGGGCGGCCGAGATCCAACCGGTGTCGCCCGGGAGCGACCTTGCGGGGCTCCTCACCGCGCGCGCGGCAAGTGCCCTGGCGAAGAGCGGCGTCGACCTGGGACGCCTGGTCGCCGTGGGAGAGCCGCCGAGCGACATCGATTGCATCCACGCCGAGGGGGATCTGATCCGATTCGAAGGCGAGGCGCGGGTGCGCGCCGTGGTCGTGGGCGACCCGACGGGACGCGAGCGAAGCTACGCCTGCGACACCGTGTCGCTGGGTCTGGGGTTCCATCCCCGGGACGCCCTGGCGCGCATGGGGCGCGATCTGCCGGTTCGGATCGTCGGTGATGCCGCTCGCGACTCCGACGTTCCCCCGTGCCCTCGCTCGGGGACCGTCTGTCCGTGCAACGGCGTGACGGTGGAGGATCTCGAGCTGGTTTGGGAACACGGCTTCCGCGAGCTCGAGCTGGTGAAGCGGGCATCGCTGGCCGGAACCGGCACCTGCCAGGGCGCGGCGTGCCTGCCCCACGTGCGGAGCTTCCTGGCAGAGCGAGGCGAGACGCTGCCGGCCCCGTTCACCGCGCGACCGGTGACGCGACAGCTCACGATCGGCGAGGTGGCCGCCGGAGCCCATCACCGCCCCACGCCTCGAACCCCGCTTCACGACGAGCACGTGGCCCTGGGCGCTCACATGGAACGCTCCGGGGGCTGGTGGCGCCCCTGGACATATGGCGATCCGCCGGCCGAATACCGGGCCGTGCGCAAGGCGGTCTCGATCGGCGACGTGAGCACACTCGGCAAGTTCCAGGTCTCGGGTCCCGACGCCCTGGCGCTTCTCGAGCACCTCTACCCCACGAAGGTGGCGAGCCTGAAGCCAGGCCGCAGCCGCTACGCGCTCCTCCTGGACGAGCGCGGGTACGTGATCGACGATGGCCTGATCTGCCGGGACGGCGAGACCCGCTTCACTCTGACCCTGACCACCGCGGGCTCGACCTTCGGGGAGCTCTGGATCCGGGACTGGGCCGAGTCGGAGGAGTTCGACGTTCGCGTGATCAACCAGACGGCGTCGCTCGGAGCGATCAACGTCACCGGGCCCCGTGCGGCCGACCTGCTGGCCCGGGCCGGGCTCGCCGAGCCGCCGGCCTTCGCCCGGCACGCGTCGGGAGAGGTGGCCGGCATCGACTGCCGCATCTTCCGGCTGAGCTTCACCGGCGAGCTGTCCTACGAGCTGCACCACGCCGCCGCGGACTCGGTGGCCCTGTGGCGGCGGCTCCTCGAGCTGGGCCGCGACCTCGAGGTCCGGCCCCACGGGGTCAAGACGCTGCTGGAGCTGCGGCTCGAGAAAGGGCACATCGTCGTCGGGCAGGACACCGACTTCGATTCCACACCACGGCGGATCCATCACGAGTGGGCGGTCCGTCTGGACAAGCCCAGCTTCGTCGGACGCCAGGCGGTGGAGCGCACGAACAAGGTGCCCCTGGACCGCTGCCTCGTGGGCCTCGAGATGGACGGTCCCGCCCCCATCGAAGGAGCGGTGATCTGGAATGGCGCAGACTACGCGGGATACGTCACCTCGGCCACCGCCTCCCCCTCCCTGGAGAAGACCGTGATGCTCGGCTGGGTCGATCTCGTGGACGGCGAGCTCCCCTCCGACGTCACGATCGGTGGGCGCCCCGCCCGTCGCGTGCCCACGCCGTTCTACGACCCGGGCGGTGAGCGCGCTCGGGCAAAGGTGAGTGCCGCCTCGAGTCCCCCGGTGCACGCCGACGCCCCGGTGCCGACCGACGGCCCCCGGAGCCGGTTCCGGCCCCTCGAAGCCACCCGGATCGTGGCCGCACCCGAGGCGCTCGACGCCGCCCCCTGGCCGGAGGGAACCCGGGCCCTCCGGCTGGCCCCCGACGAGGCGTTCGTCCTGGCCCGGGTCCCGGCGGATGCGGTCTCCGACCCCCACGCCATCGTAGAGCGGGAGAGCGGATTTGCCGGCGCATGGCTCCCCATGAAGGACGCCCTCGCCTACCTGGCCTGCGCCTGCCCGTTCGATCTGCCCTCGGAACGACCGGCCTTCGTCCAGGGCGCCGTGGCGGAGATCCCCGCGAAGCTGTGGTTCGAGGCGGATCGCGTTCTCTTCGTCGTTCAAGCCCCTTTCGTCGCCGACTTCGAAGCACGAATGGACGCTCCTCCATGAACGAGAACGTGGAGCGCACCATCCAACTCTCCTGGGCGGAACCCAGGAAGAGCTACGACGTGGTCATCGTCGGCGGGGGGGGGCACGGCCTCGCCACGGCGTACTACCTCGCGGCCCGCCACGGCATCACCAAGGTGGCGGTGCTCGAGCGAGGCTACATCGGCAGCGGCAACTCGGGGCGAAACACCACCATCATCCGGGCCAACTACGGCATCCCCGAAGCGGTTCGCTTCTATCAGCACTCGATGGATCTGTACGCCGGGCTCGAGGAGGAGACCGGGCGGCCGTTCATGCACCAGCAGAAGGGGCTCCTGTGGCTGGCCCACAGCGAGATGGGCCTCCGGGCCGAGCGCGCCCGGGCGGAGGTCAACAGCGCGTTTTCCGCACAGACCGAGTTCGTCGAGCCCGAGGAGATCAAGAAGATCTGTCCGCAGATCGATCTGGAGGGCGGGGGCCTGTGGCCCGTCCTGGGAGCCACGTACCACGTCCAGGGAGCCACCGCCCGGCACGATCGAGTGGTGTGGGCCTACGCCGAAGGCGCCATGCAACGCGGGGTCCACGTTCACCAGCGCACCCCCGTCACCGGCCTGGTGCGCGACCGAGGCCGGGTGAGGGGAGTGGAGACGCCGGCGGGACCCATCTCGGCCGGGATCGTCGTGTCCGCCGTGGGAGGGCACGTCACCCGGCTCGGAGCCATGGCCGGCCTGCGCCTGCCGATCCGCACCCATCCCCTCCAGGCCCTGGTCACCAACCCCTACCGGCTCGAGTTCGACACGATCGTGGCCTCCGGCGACCTGCTCTTCTACGCCAGCCAGACCGCTGGCGGGCACATGCTGATGGGTGCCGAGATCGACCGGCAGCCCAGCTACTCGTACCGCGCGGGCCACTCCTTCCTGCAGCACACCGCCCACCGTGCCATGACCCTCCTCCCCTTCCTGCGCGACCTCAGGGTCCTCCGGCAGTGGACGGGCGTGTGCGACATGAGCCCCGACTACTCCCCCATCATGGGCAAGACCGGCGTGGACGGCTTCTACATCACCACGGGCTGGGGCACCTGGGGCTTCAAGGCGATCCCGGCAGGTGGCGAGCAGATGGCCCGCCTCATCGCCGAGGGTGAGACCCCGGACCTGATCGCCCCCTTTGCCCTGGATCGGTTCGAGCGGGATCGGACCCTGGCCGACCGCGGCTCGGCCGGGACCCATTGAGAGCGAGCAAAACATGATCCAGCTCCCCTGTCCCCACTGCGGCACCCGGCCCCTCGAGGAGTTCCTCTACGGCGAAGTGCCCGTCGTCCCGGACTCGATCGCCGATCCGGACGCCCGAGACCTGGACCGGGGCTTCATGCACGACAACCCCGAAGGGCCCGTGACCGAGAGGTGGTTTCACGCCCTCGGGTGTCGGCGCTGGCTCACTCTTCGACGGGACACCCGGACCGACGCGGTTCTTTGAGCCGTGTTCTACCCCCTGAACCCAGGCGCCACGCGCCGTGTCCCCAGGGGGATTTTCGGCTGTCCAAACCGACCCAAGTGTCGATAGAATGCTTCCCTGACTTCACACAGAAAACAATTCCCCAATAGCGGTATCGGGAGACACTTCGCGCCACCCCCGCGGGGGAGGCGCTCAGTAGGACAGGAGGGACCATGGGATTGAGCATCAATCAGGAAGCCCCTGATTTTTCGGCGGAGACGACGCAGGGCACCATCAACTTCCACGACTTCGTGGGTGACGGGTGGGCGGTCCTCTTCTCCCACCCGAAGGACTTCACGCCGGTCTGCACCACGGAGCTCGGGCACGTGGCCAGCCTCGAGCCGGAGTTCAAGAAGCGCAGCTGCAAGGTCATCGGCCTGAGCGTCGACAAGGTGAGCGATCACGAAGCCTGGTCGAAGGACATCGAGGAGACCCAGGGTCACAAGGTCAACTACCCGTTGATCGGGGACCCGGAGCTGAAGGTGGCAAAGCTCTACGGCATGCTGCCGGCCGAGGCCGGTGAGACCTGCGATGGGCGGACGGCCGCCGACAACGCGACAGTGCGCTCGGTTTTCCTGGTCGGGCCGGACAAGAAGGTCAAGGCGATGCTGATCTACCCGATGACGAGCGGTCGCAACTTCGACGAGGT
>CAXMOH010000212.1:0-4638 GCA_964194855.1 uncultured Hyphomicrobium sp. | reverse complement strand
GGCGACCAGCCACGTCTCCAGCGCCGCCACGTTGGCGTCGCGGATGACCTCGAGAAGGTCTCCGACCTTGCGCTCGGTCGAGGACTGAAGCTCCTGCCGCGCCCAGAAGCCGACCAGCGCCACAACGAGGGCGAGTGCTGCGGGACCGAGCCACGGCTGGGAGAGAAGACGCCTCACGCGGGCCTCCGGTCGAACTCCGATTCTTCTCGAGAGCCGCGAATGCGGCGGGGGCGCCTCCGAGCCTGCCCTCTGGTGACGGTGCAGGCCAGGCCCGTGGAGGCGTGGCGTCGCATCCGGTCGATCAGCTCTTCTTCGTAACGTTGTTCGTCACGGTAGCCACGAACGTGATGTGCTTGATCTGCTCGACTGCCGCAAGGAAGCGCTTCTCGTCAGGCGCATCGATGACGCCGACGAGGGTTACGTCTCCTTTGACGGTGGCCTTGATCCTGATATTCGCGTGGTTCTGCGGAAACGCCTGGGGAACCTGCTTCTTGAGCGTGGCGAGGACCTGCCGCCGCATCCTCTTCAGCTCGGGTCCAACGTCCAGCAGCTCGACCTCCTGCACGACGTGGCTCACCCAGTCCAGCTTCTGGATCTGCGCCTTGGCGTTGTCCCGAAGGGCTCCGTTGATCGTGAAACCCTGGAGCACCACGACAGGTCCGGAGATCCCGAAGGTGATGTAGTCGTATACCGTCTCCGGCGTGCCGAGCGTTGTGAGCACCTTGACGACATCGTCGACGTGGCCGTCCCTGTGCTCGTGGATCGCGCTGGGGCTGTTGATCTTCTCGTGCTCCTGCGCGTAGAGCACGGCGGTGCCCAAAGGGCTGGCAACCAGCGCGGCCAACGCGAGATTCGTCATCTTGCGCCTTGTCATGTCCACTCCTCCTGCCGCCCTTCTAGGGCTCTCCACCCTACTTGGGCGGCCCCCAGGTGGAGATTCGCTCTCCGAGGCCACCAGCGCCGACACTATCACGCGGAAGTCCTCCGATCGAAGCGCGGGGCGCGGGTCGGCCCCTCGGTCCTCATCAGGCCGTCGCCAAAGGCGGGGAGCCTATCCCTTCACGCACACCACCTGGCGCAGGGTGTGGGCGATCTCCACGAGGTCCTGCTGCGCCTCCATCACCGCGTCGATGGGCTTGTAGGCCCCCGGGGTCTCGTCGATGACGTCCTCGTCCTTGCGACACTCGACGCCCCGGGTCGCTTCGACGTGCTGCTCCAGTGTGAAGCGGCGTCGCGCCTCTCCCCGGGACATGGCCCGACCGGCGCCGTGGCTGCAGCTGTGGTAGCTGTCCCGGTTGCCCTTCCCCCGCACGATGTAGGAACGCGCGCCCATCGATCCGGGGATGATTCCCAGATCGCCCTCGCGGGCCCGCACCGCTCCTTTGCGAGTGACCCACACGTTCTTCCCGAAGTGGTTCTCTCGGGCCACGTAGTTGTGGTGGCAGTTCACCACCTGGCGCTCGGTTGAGAACTCGGGCAGGCCGGGGAGTCCCCGGATCGCGCCCACGACTGCCCTCATCATCACCTCGCGGTTGGTCCGGGCGAAGTCCTGGGCCCAGCCCACGGCCTCCACGTAATCGTCGAAGTGCTCGACACCCTCGGGGAAATAGGCGAGATCCTGGTCGGGCAGGTTGATCATCCACGTCCGCATGTCATCCTTGGCGAGCCCGATGAAGTAGCTGCCGATCCTGTTGCCCACCCCTCGCGAGCCGCTGTGCAGCATGCACCAGACGCTGTCGTCCTCGCCGAGGCAGATCTCGATGAAGTGATTCCCGGTCCCGAGAGTGCCAAGGTGGTTCAGGCTGTTGGCTTTGCGGACCTTGGGGTGCTTCTCCGCAATTCGGTCGAAGCGCTCCTGCAGTCCCTCCCAGGCCTCGGACACCGGGTCGGGGGGGTGAGCCCAGGCACCGCGGTCGCCGGGACCGCCCCGGGCCGTCCGCCCGTGGGGAACCGCGGCCTCGATGGCGCTGCGCATCGGCGCGAGGTCGTCCGGCAGATCGCCGGCGGCGAGGCTCGTCTGTACCGCCATCATCCCGCACCCGATGTCCACGCCGACGGCCGCCGGGACGATCGCCTTGTGGGTGGGGATGACGCTGCCGACCGTCGCCCCCATGCCCCAGTGCACGTCCGGCATGACCGCGACCCAGCCGTGGACGAAGGGCAGCCGGGCCACGTTGAGGACCTGCTGTCTGGCGGCGTCGTCGAACATCACGCCCCGGGTCCAGGCCTTGACCAGCTTGTGCCCGGGCACGTTGAGGATCTCGAACCCCTGTTGCTCGCGCGTCATTCGTACGGGAGATCATACTCATCGGGCGAAAAAATGGGCCTCTTGAAGGGTCGCCCCTTAGAATAATGATGGAACGCTCACGGATGCCACACCTCATCGAGCCGGCCACGAGCGGCCGGGCAAAATGCCGTGGATGCGGCGTACGAATCGCCTCGGGTGAGCTGCGGTTCGGAGAACGGCTGGACAACCCGTTCGCCGAGGGCGAGATGACCCACTGGTTCCACCTCGACTGCGCGGCCTTCAAGCGTCCCGAGTCCTTTCTGGAGACTCTCGATGCGAGAGCCGAGCCCCTCGAGGATGCCGAACGGCTGCGCTCCGAGGCCAGCCGCGGCGTGGCGCACCGACGCCTTCCCCGGGTCAACGGGGCCGAGCGGGCGTCGACGGGACGGGCCAGGTGCCGCTCCTGTCGTGAGGCCATCGCCAAGGGGGCCTGGCGGATCCCGCTGGTCTTCTACGAGGAGGGCCGCTTCGCGCCGTCCGGGTTCATCCACGTCGGATGCTCCAGGGCCTATTTCGAAACCACGGAATTGACGCCGCGGCTGCGTCGATTCTCCCCGGACCTTCAGGACGAGGACATCGAGGCCCTCGAAAAAGAGCTGGACGCAGCGAAGAAGTAGAGCGGCGGGCCGAAGCGCCGCCGGGCGACCGCCTCCCAACCAACCTTTCGGGCGCCGAGGGGTAGTTCCCAATTGGGAGGCCAACACCATGAAAACGGGGCGAGAACGGACCACGACCCTCTGGGCGACGGACAAGGCTCTCCTGATCGCTGGGGTGGCGCTTGTGGCGGCCAGCCCGCTGTGGTGGCCCTGGCTGCTGCCGCTGGGGTGGGCAGCGCTCGGCCTGGGACTGTTTGCCGGGGTGGTCGAATCCAGCGGGCACGCGATCCCGCGACCGGGCCGCACTCCAGCGGCTTCGGATCAGTGCCAAACCCTTCCGCGGTCCTCGATTGGGTCAAAGGGCTGGACCTCGCAGGACGACTCGCGATAGGCTCAGGCCCGCGTTCCGCGGCTCAGAGTAGCGCGGGGCGAGAAGCTGCCGACGAGGCCGAGCGAGCGCCTCGTCTCCTGTCCCACCCTCTACAGGAGGCCCATATGATCAGAAGGATCCTCATGCCGCTTGGCTGCATCCTCGTGCTGGTGGCCTGCGCCACCGAGACCCCGCCGGAGCCGGCAGAGACGACACAAGCCCCCGAAGCAACGGAGCAGGCGCCCGGGTTCTCGTTCCTGGCGCTTCATCTGTACAACCCGGCCTCGGACGACGCGCACCAGCAGCTCCTGGCGGGCCTGGGCGAGCTCAGCCAGGCGGTGGCCAGCGCCGGTCATCCCGAGACCCGATATCGCACCTGGAAGGTGACCGGCGAGCAGGACGGCGACTACGGGCACCTGTTTGGCAGCCTGTGGGCCGACCGCGCCACCTACGACGCCGTGCACGAACACGACGACTACAAGGCCGTCGTGACACCATTCGAGGACCCCGGGCTCGAGGCGCTCGAGGGGGAGGTCTACAACCGGTACGAGTTGCTGAACTCGCCAACGACTGCGCCGGCGCCCATGCCGGACGGCGGGCCGACCTTTCTGAGCGTGCACCTCTTCAACCTCGCCTCGACCGACGCCGAGAAGGAGCTCGTTGGGATCCAGGAAGAGTTCAATGATGCGCTCTCCGAAGCCGGGCATCCGGAGACCCGATATGCTGTCTGGAAGGTGACCGGTGATCAGACCGGCGACTACGCCTACGTCTCGGGCAGCGCATGGGCCGACCGGGCCACCTACGACAGCGCACACGAGCACCCGAGCTACAAAGCTCTTCAGGAGAAGCACGAGGAAGCCTACAAGAACCTGGTCGACGAGCAGATCTACAACAAGTACGAGCTCGTCCAATAGTCCAGGAAGCCCTGTAGCGCTGCGCGCGGGGCCCTTCCCCGGGGCCCCGCGCTTTGGCGTGCCCCGGTAACGAGGCGGCTGCTCCTTCTCTTCCTTTTTGAGGGGAGCAACCAATGATCCCGAATGCCTCGCTCCGAACGGCCGTCGCACGGTGTCTCCTGGCGGTGACACTCGTGCCGGGCTGCAGCCAGCGGGTCCTCACGCCCGAGCTGTACGCCCCGGACAAGGTCCCAACGACGGCGGCCCAGCATCCCGTTCTCAAGGTCCATATGAAGTCTGGGGAGCTGTACACCCTCGACTCGTGGCGTGTCGTCGCCGACGGCCGGCGTCTCGAGGGCACGGGCACGCGGTACTCGCTCAGGCGAGAACCCCTGGGCGAGGGCCCGGCCTCCATCGCGGTGGACGACGTCGCCCTCTTCGAGACGAACCGGCCTGAGAACGTCGGTGCCGGTGGGGCCGCGGCGCTGGCGG
>CAXMOH010000211.1:0-4359 GCA_964194855.1 uncultured Hyphomicrobium sp. | reverse complement strand
GGGTCGGGGCAGCGGTCGAGGGCATTGGCCAGGAGGATGTTCAGCGCCTCGCTTGCCTGCTGACGGTCGAGAAGCACCTCCGGAACGTCGTCGGACGCCGAGACCTTCACGAACGGGCCGTCGCTGGCCCGCTCGAACTTCCGCTTGTCGACCACGGACCGCACCAGCCCGGCGGGCTCGGTGTAGCGAAGGCTCAGCAGCATCCGGCGGCGGGCCGCCTGCACCTCGGCCTTGGCCGTGCGGTCCGGGCCGACCGCCGGGTCCTCGTCGAGCGAAGTGATCTCCGCGACGGCGGCCTCGGAATCGAGCTCCAGCTCCTCGAGCCCCACTTCCCCGTCCGCCCCTGGAGGGCCCGAGGGCGGCCGAGTGTCGCCCAGCTCGGTCAGGCGGGGATCGTCTTCCTCCAGGACGGTCTCGGCCAGGTTTCGGAACATGAAAATGAGCCCCACCTCCTGCCGGAACTCGGCGGGGGGATGAACGATCGAGACTCCGAGATAGATGCGCGCACCGCCCGGGGTCGTCACGGCAAAATCGAGTCGGTGCTCGGCATGGGGTGGGGCGGTTCCGGCGACGATGTCGGCCACGCCCTCGTTGTGAGCGAACAGCTCCACCACCGATCGGCCCACGCAGTCTGCGACGCTGGCCCCCAGCGTCCTGAGCGCCGCGAGGTTCGCGAACGTGATGCGCCCGCCCGTGTCCGTCGTGAGGATGGCGGACACCATGCTGTTGAGAATGGTCTCCGCGAAGCGTCTCCGTCTCTCCACGCTCACCAGCGTGGACTCCAGGTCGCGAGTGCGATCGAGGACGGCCTCCTCGATCTCCCGGGCCGACTTGTGAGCCGGCGCTTCCACGAGCGACGTGACATCGTGTTGGACGGCGACGTAGTGGGTGAGCCGACCGGCGCCGTCGAGGACCGGCGCCGTCGCCAGATCATTCCAGAACGCCTCGCCGTCCTTGCGATAGTTCTTCAGCAGAACCCGGGACGAGCGACCCTCCGCCATCGCGTCGCGCAGCCCCGTCATGGTCGGCAGGTCGGTGTCCGGGCCCGTCAGGAGCCGCAGGTTGTGGCCGAGGATCCCCTTGGAGGAGTGGCCCGTGAGCTCGAGAAAGGCCTTGTTGACGTGGGTCACCGAGTACTCGGAGGAGCGGGCGTCCAGGAGCGTCATCCCCACCGGGGCCGTCTCGAGTGCGCGCTCGAGGAGCCCCAGCCGCTTCATCTCCCGGCGGCGGGTCAGAAGGGCCCGGGTGCGGTTTCGAATGAGTGCCGGGTTGAGCGGCTTCGAGAGCGTCTCGTCGGCGCCGACCGACAGGGCCACCTCGACCGCCCGCTCGGAGATCAGGCCCACCATGAGGATGGGAGGCTGGTCGACGTCGGTCAGCGTGCGAATGCGGCCACAGACCGAGATGCCGTCCATCACCGCCAGAAACGCATCGAGAACGATGAGGTCGAGGTCGAGGCGGCGAGCCAGTGCCATGGCCTCGACACCGTCCGCCGCATCGACGAGATCCACGGAACCGACGTGGAGAATCCGGCGAAGCAGATCGCGAGTCGCAGAGTCGCTCGTCGCGACGAGTACTGACGACCGCCGCGAAGCGGCCCCGCCTGCCCCGGACTCGGCGCTCACGGCACCCATCTTCGGCGTCAAACCGGTCCGGGTCAACTCGCTACGAGATTCGATGGACGACCCGGCTCCGACAGCGCTAGCCGAATTGGATCGGGACGCTGGTCTTCCATCGGCCCCGAGTGAAGTCCGGAACCTCCACGGGCTTGCTGCGGTTGGCCACCGATTCCTCGCTGAGCGGGGACACGACAATCGACGTCACCGAGTCGTACACGTCGAAGAACGGCTGGCGGCCCTCGCGCAGCGCCTGGACGAGCAGGTGCCAGGTCAGCGGCGTCTTCGTCATCCGGCTTCCGTGTCCTCGGAGCGACGGACGAGCCGGCGGATCGTAGGCCTTGACCACGGGATGCTCGTACTGCTCCAGGTACTTCACCGCGGATTCCCAGCGATGGCTCTCCGGGCTGACCCCGTCGAGATAGATCCGGGGATCGCCCATTCCGCGGCTCTGGAAGAAGACGCCCTTCGTGCCCTGGTATCGGACGAACTCCCGCGGGTGCGGGGTGTTGGTGTCGAAATTCAGGGTGATCATCTTTCCGCCGGCCGATCGGATCAGCGTGGCGTTGTAGTCGCCCAGCGCCATCGGCTTCGTCGCCAGCGGGTGGTCCTTCCCGAGCTGCTCGGCCGCGTACTCGTTGAGGACGCCCGACCGGGAGCTCATGGACACGATGTGGTCGAACCGGTCGCCGTGGTTGATGTTCATCGCCACCATCGCCCGGTTCAACGGATGGTCCGGATAGAGATTCCCGTTGCGGTCGATCGAGTGCTGCAGGCGCCAGGGCTCGCTCCCGCCGGGGAACTTCACCTTACGCAGGTCGTGGACGTAGCCGCACTCGGCGTGAATCAGGTCGCCGAGCACTCCCTGGCGGATCATGTGGACGACCGCCATGAACATCGACCTCTCGTTGTCGACCAGGCGATTCTCCAGGCCCAGGGTCGACCACCGCTTCGTCTTCTCGTAGCTTTCGACGAGCTGCCAGGCCTCTTCGACCGTCAGGACAATGGGCACCTCGCTGACCGCGTGCTTGTCGTTGGCGTTCGCGGCCAGGCACACCAGCGTGTGCCACTTCCAGGGAGTGGCGCAGATCACGCAGTCGAGCTCCTCCTCGGCGCACATCCGCTCGTAGTCCATGTCTCCCCGCCCGTACAGACGGGGCGTCGGTTGGCCCGCCTGCTCGACCCAGGTTCGGGCGCGCTGGAGCCGATCGTCCTTGATCTCGCAGAGCGCGGGGACCTCCACGCCCTCGATTCCGAGCGCGGAGTCCAGGTGGTATGAACCCCGGCCTCCTATTCCGACGAAGCCGAGCCTGATCGGTCTCGAGCCGGGACGGGGCGCAGCCTCGGCAGATTGGGGATCCCGGACGGTTTCGGACCTCATGGCAGTGCCTCCTGCGACGGCGTCGGTCGCCTCTGGGCCTCGTGCGGGCGGCCGTTCTTGGCTAGCTCTTCTGGGCGTGGTAGGCGACCTCGACGGGCTGTCTTTCCTTCCACTTTCCCTTCGTGAAGTCTGGGAAGTCGATGGGCTCGCTGCCCTTCGCCACCGACGCCTCGGTGAGCGGAATGATCGCGCTCGACGTCACCGAGTCGTAGACGTCGAAGTCGGTGATCCGGTTCTCGCGCAAAGCGAGGATCAGCCGGTGCCAGCTGAACGGCGTGCCCCTCTCGCCTCCTCCGTGCCCGCGGATGGCTTCTCGCGGGGGGGGCTCGTAGGCCTTCTGGAGAGGGTGCTCGTGCTCCTTCAGGAACTCCTCCGCCGGCTCCCACCGGTGCTCCGGGCTGATCCCCTCGCGATAGATGTACGCCCCGATCCCCCGGCTGCTGAAGAAGACGCCCTTGGTCCCCTGGATCCGGGTCAGTCCCCGGGGGTGCGGGGTATTGGTGTCGAAGTTCAGCGTGTACATCTTGCCCTTGGCGGTCCGGAGGAGCGTGCAGTTGTAGTCGCCCTGCTTCATCTCCGGGGTCGCGTACGGGTGGTCCGGCCCGAAAAACAGGTCCGCGTACTGGTTCAGCATCACCGCCTTGGAGCTCATCGACACGAGGTGGTCGAAGCGGTCACCGTGGTTGACGTCCATCACCGGCAGAAGGCGGCACGTCGGGTGGTCGGGGTACAGGTTTCCGTTGCGATGGACGGAGTGATGCAGGCGCCAGGGCTCCCGCTCCGGGTCGAACTTGACCAGCCGCAGATCGTGCACATAGCCGGCCTCGCAGTGGATGATGTCCCCGAGGATGCCCTGGTGAACGATGTTGGTGAACGTGGAGTTGACGCTCTTGAATCCCAGCGTGGCCCATTTCCCCGTGCTCTCGTGGGTCTCCACGATCTCCCAGGCCTCCTCCAGCGTCTGGATGAGGGGGACCTCGCAGATCGCGTTCTTCCCGTTCCGCATCGCCGACAGCATGATGGCGGCATGGGGCTTCCACGACGTGGAGCAGATGACGGCGTCCAGGTCTTCCTCCGCACAAAGCCGCTCGAAATCCGTGCGGCCCCGCCCGTAGAGGCGGGGCGCCGGTCGGCCGGACTCCTCGACCCAGCGCTTGGCCCTGTGGAGCACCGCAGGGTTGATGTCGCAGACGGCAGGGATCTCGACGCACTCGATCCCAAGGGCGATGTCCAGGTGATAGGATCCGCGGTCGCCGACGCCGACGAAGCCCAGTCGGATGGGTCGTGACGACCCGGCCTGGGCCGCCGCGCTCTTCGGCCTGACCGCGGAGGCCATCAGGGCTCCGGCCGAAAGATCCATGA
>CAXMOH010000210.1:0-3556 GCA_964194855.1 uncultured Hyphomicrobium sp. | reverse complement strand
CGGCACGACCCCACCCTCCTGCGAGAGCAGGAGCTTCAGCAGGTGCTCGGGCGACACCTCCGGGTGATCGCTCTTTTCGGCGTCCGTCTGGGCGGACGCCAGCGCCTCCTGTGCCTTCACCGTGAACTGATCCATTCGCATACTTCCGCTCACCTCCTGACTTGAAGGTAAGGATAACAGATTAGCGTTATAATATCAAGTATTCTGAGTGTATTAGCATAAGATATTGAGTCTTGGTATGACTAAGCCGCGTCTTTTCAGTGATTTCGGGAGGAGTCAGGCGGAGAGGCCTGCAATCCCTCTCCCTCCTCCATGATCGGCTCGGGGCGGCCCGGGCCCGTGAGCCTCGACGGGCGATAGTAGGCCGGCCTCGCGAGCACTTTGCCGCGGACCCCTTTCCGGAGCCGGACCTCGAGCTCGTGCCACCCCACGGTGTTGACCCCCACGGGGCTGTACGTCAGCAGGTAGCGGGCGCGGATGTCCCGCAGCACATGGAGGAAGCCCTCACGCAGCTCTTTCATCTGGCGCACCCTCCAAACCTGCCCTCCGGTGGCCAAGGCCACGTCGGTCAGGAACGAGTGACTCGGGTCACCGAGGCCGCGAGCGTCCACGGCGTAGACGACGGCTCCAGAACGGCTGGCCGCCCCCACGACGTCTCCCGCCGAGAGCCAGCTCATGTTGTCGAGGCCGTCGCTGAAGATGACGACCGCCGAGCGGCGGGGGCTGGACTCGGGCAGGGGGAGGGCCATGTAGACGGCGTCGTGAAGAGCCGTCCTCCCACCGCCTTGCGCCGCGTCCAGGGCGAAGCGGACCCGGGCCAGGTCGCTGGTCAGGGGCAGCGCCAGGGTCACCGAGTGCTGGAAACCGACCAGGCCCGCCCGGTCTCCTGCATCGAGGCCGTCGAGAAAGGCGCCGGCCGCTCCCCGTAGCGCCTGGAGCTTGCGGCCGACGACGCTCCCGCTGATGTCGAGGACCAGAAGCGCGTCCACCGGCGCTTCCTCGAAAACCACAGGGTGAAGCGTCTGCCCGACGCCGTTGTCCCGGACCTCGAAGTCCGCGGCGGTGAGGTCCGGGACAGGCTGGCCATCTCGGGTGACGAGGACCTCGACCCGCACGACTTCCACCCCGACGCCAAAGACGAGCGGCTCCTGCTGAGGCGAAGATGACGTCCAGAAGGCGAGAAGCGCGGCGAGCGGGATCATCTCGGGCACAGCCTCTGGAGCAGGTCTTCGAAGGGCCGCAGTAGCAGCTCCGGCGGACCGAACGGATAATCGTTCCACGGATCGGCACGCACCCAGGAGCGTCCTCGCTCCTGGAAGAAAGGCTGCAGCACGGCCCTCGCCGCTGCTTGGCCGGCCACACGTTCGAGGGCCCGGGCGAGGGCGACGTGCGCCGCCTGGCCCTCTGGCTCCAACTCGGTGGCCTTTCGAAAGGCTGCGATCGCCGCGTCCGTTTCGTTCAGCCCTTCGTGTGCGGCGCCCAGAAACAGGAACGCCAGGAAGCGTCGGTCCTCGTCGCCTCGTCCGCGGGCCACCGCTTCGAGGAGCGGGCGGGCGTCGTCGGGTCGCCCCCGGCGGACCAGGACCCAGCCGAGGCGGAGTTGGGCCGCTTCGTTCTCCGGGTGGATTTTGAGGACCCGTCGGAATCGGTCTTCCGCTCTGCGGAGATCCTTGTCGGACCATCGCCCTCCGCTGGATCTCTGGAGAAGCAACGCTCTCATGTCCGCGGCGCAACCGGCGAGAAGCTGCATCCTCACGTCGGGCTCGTAGCTCCGAAGCGATTCCTCCGCCAGATGACTGGCTTCGTCGGGGTGGCCCGCCAGAAGCTCGGCAGACACGAGCACCATGTAGAAGTCTCGCGGCCTGAGTCCCCTGGCTTCCGGCGGCTGCTGTTTCCGGGTGCGAAACCACCGGAGAAGGCGAAGCGCCCAGTCGATGTGCTCTTCGCTCTCCCCGAAGGACAGGCCCAGCTGGTTGGCTCGCAGCGCCGCATTGGTGTGGAGCAGGAAGGCGCCCTGTGCCGTGCGCACGCACGGGACGATCTCCGCACTCTCCGCCTCGCGGCATTCGCGCAGCAGCGCGTCGACGCCCCACTCGATCCGGCCCGGCGCCCAGCTGCCGAGCGCTCGAACCGCGGCCTCGCGGGCGCCTGCGCGATAGCGCTCCACGAGGGTGCGATACTCGGACGGACCGGACTCTGCCCGGTCGGCTCCTGCGTCCGCGGCCGCGAAGAAGACAGCCAGGGCCAGTGCCACCCCGACCCGGACGCGACCTAGAAGGCGCAGCTGGGGAGGTCGCGGTTGCACTGCACGCGAACCAGGATTCCAAAGGACGGCGGCACGCCGGTCGTCATCTCCGCTCCGCAGAGGCCGGGCGGCGCCACGAAGCCCAGGATGCTCCCGGCCAAGTCGGGTCCTCGCCCATTGAAGACATCGGTGCAGCGTTCGTCGGGAGTCAGGGTGTCCCGTCGGCCCGACTCGGCTTCTGTCAGCTGGATGGACTCGGCGCTCGTGCTGCACACCTCGAGCACCTCGAGGCAGCCCGAGGTCTCCTCCTTGAGGTTGACCCCCGTCCAGGTGGCCACGGCCCCGGCGCAAACGCCTGCGAAGGTGAAGGGCAGGGCCGTTGGGCCGGGGGGCTCCGTCTCCTCGATCACCCTCGCCGTCGCGGAAGCGTCCAGGGCGACCGACCGTCCGCTCCCTTCGTAGTTCGCCACGGCCGCATGGGCGTCGAACGTGGTCGTCTCGGTCACCGAAACGACGATCGTTCCCTGCGATCGGATGTCGCCGGCTCCCTCCCATCGAGGGAGGCTGGGCGAGGAGCTGCGGTCGACGAGGATGCAGCGGTCCCGAGAGGGCGAATCGCCCGCTCCGCTGCCCACGAGCCCGGGCCGGCAAGCTGGGCTGTCGGTCTGCTCCCCGGCATCCCACGTGACAGCCACCTCCTCGCCAGCACAGACGAACGCGGGCATCACAGAGACCGAGACGGTGGGAGGAGGTTCCGCCGACCTTTGCAACTCGCACCCGCTCAATGGCACCAGGGCAGCCATCAACAACAGCGCCCCTGTCGTGGTCCGAAGCCCCATTGAGTACCTCCTCTTCCCTCCAGGCTCTCGCCGGAGGGTTGCCCTCTCGCTGGAAGTCGGACCGCATCATAGCCCAACCCGCCTTCCATCCCCCATTCGAACGAGGCACCTTGACCACCACGGAGGCAGGCTTGGAACGGAGATCCTGCGCTCACTCTCAGAGAGATAAGATGTAAGATGTCTGACAAATTAGGAGAGCCAGTGTGCTGCCGGAGACGACACCGCGGCCGCGGGATCGGGGCGTGAGCCATCGACTGGACCTGGCGGTCCTGGACGCGGTGCGACCGGGCGACGCGGACGCGGCCGAGGCCGCGATGCGTGAGCACACCGATGTGATGAGGAGGCGGCGAGGACAGGCAGGAGTGTAGAGTGTGGCAGGGAGTGATCAGTGCCCGACCACAAGCTCGTCCTGCACCCCCTGAACCCGACCGCCATCCTGCAGGATCCGCCCGAGTTGTTGGAGTCCCTGCGC
>CAXMOH010000209.1:0-4815 GCA_964194855.1 uncultured Hyphomicrobium sp. | reverse complement strand
ATCCAGACCCCCGAGGGCGGACTCGGCCAACGCCTCGGCCGAGGCCGAGTCCCAAGACGCCGCCGGGGGCAGACGCGGGTCCATGACGGCGACGATCTCGCCGTCCGGCGAGAACACGTTCACGATGTCGATCTCGAGCTCACGGGCCCGGGCGCCCACCGCGCGCCGCAGTCGGCCCAGCTGCCCCGCCCCGAGGAGCCCGCGGGCCCTGATCTCGTCGGCGAGAGCCCGGGCGTGGACCCGGCCGCGGTCGGTGGCGGAGCGCCGCAGCGAGGTCTCGAGGACCTGGGACGAGGCGAGGATCCGCTCGACATCCACGTTGAACCAGCGATCGACGGTCTGGCGAATGATGTCGCTGCCGACCAGGAGCAGGAGTACGGAGGGGGCCACCGCCATCAGCAGAAAGACCAGCAGGAGCTGCACCCGCAGCCGGGCGCCGAAGACGCCTCGCCGCCACTCCATGACCATCCGGACGAGGTTTCGGCCCAGGACGAAGACGAGAATGAAGAGGAGCGAGAAGTTGAGGACGGTCAGGCCGAACAGGAACGCCGAGGAGGCGTAGCCGGGATCGAAGTCGCTGCTCCCGCGAAGAAAGACCTCTGCGACGAGGAAGACGAGCAGCAACCCCACGGTGATCGCCACCATGAGGCGCGCGTTGTTCTGGATGCGTTGACGCGGCACTTGGGGCAAGTGTAGCTCTGGAGCCACACATGCGACAACGTGCTGATTGGTGGGGAGATAGCCCCGGCCTACCTCAGTCCCTCGACTCGAGCAGCCCCTTGAGCGTGGCCATGAACTGGTCGACGTCCTTGAAGTCGCGGTAGACGGAGGCGAAGCGCACGAAGGCGACCTTGTCGAGCTCGCGGAGCCGCTCCATCAGGAACTCGCCGATCTTTTCGGCGGCCACCTCACGATCGGGGCTCTCGTGCATCATGGACTCGACCTGATCCACGATCGCCTCGAGGCTCTTCACCGAAACCGGGCGTTTCTCACAAGCCTTGTAGAGGCCGGACATGATCTTCTCCCGGTCGAAGCGCTCGCGACGTCCGTCTTTCTTCACGACGAGGTGGGGGATCTTGTCGATCCGTTCGTAGGAGGTGAAGCGCTTGGAGCAGCTCAAGCACTCGCGGCGGCGGCGGATGACCTCCCCCTCTTTGCTCTCGCGCGAATCGACGACCTTGTCCTCGACGTGGGAGCAGAACGGGCATTTCACTGCTGCACCTCCTGATAGGGTGCTGAAGAGCCTTCGCCGGTCACCTCCGCGACCCGGCCCAGGCTGAGCCCCTCGCGCCCCAACAGGGCGAGACCCAGCACGAGGACCGGCAGGTTCGACAGCGCGTGGGCTGTGATCCCCGCCGCGGTGGCGGTTTCTCGAGGGACACCGTAGACCTCGTGAAGAGCCAGTACGTAGAAGGCATGGAACCCGCCCACCATGCCCGGCGTGGGGATGGCCACACCCACGACGAGAAAGGCGATGAGCAGGAAGGTTGTGGAGAACGGGAGCTCGATTGAGAAAGCGGAGTTGTTGAGCTGGAAGCCCACGGCGAGGAGGATCCAGAGGGCGAATGATTGAGCGAGGATGATTGCGAGGTGCGAGCCGGGCGCCCGAAGAACCGCAAGACCCTCGGTGAAGGCCCGCACGGCCTGCCCGAGAGGTGCGGCCAGCCAGCCCGGGGCCCGGGCGAGGAGCTTCTCGAGAAGGCCGAGGACCGGCTCCGGCCGGGCGTGCAGCGCGAGAAGCAGAACGAGAATCAAGAGGGCCCCGAGGGCGGTCACGGCGCCCGCTGCCTTGATGGCGTTCATTCGAGGACCCTCCACCTGCATGGCGGGAGCAGGGAGCACGAAGAGGTAGACGCCAAACAGCGCGAGGACCGTGATGAGGTCGACCAGCCGCTCCAGGACCACCGTGGCGAAGCCCGCGGAGAGTGAAATGGGGTGGCGCCGGGAGATGAGCCAGGGCCGCACGATCTCCTGGGCTCGCGGGATGAGAAACCCCGAGGCGAAACCGACGTAGGTCGCAGACACGAGGTCCTTGAAGGGGACCCGCCCGAGGGGGGCCAGAAGGAAGCCCCAGCGCCAGGCTCGCACCATGTAGGCGGCCACGGTCATGAGGACGACGCCGGCGAGGGGCGCGGGGCGGGCCTCCCGGAGGGCGGCCCCGAGGTCCGCCCAATTCATCCCGCGAAAGACGAAGCCGAGCAGGAGGATGGCGAGAAAAGCGCCGACGAGGAGCCGGCCACGCTGCCCCTTCACCGCCACCTCGACTCGGTCACAACTTCTTTCCCTTCAAATACTTGATAGCGGATTCGGACTCTACTACAATGCCGGGGCGAGCGTCAAACAGCGTCCCTCGCGAGCCGTTTCGACCCTGCAGATTCCCGAACCCGGCCCGCACCGGATGCGTTTCCCGATCAGTGGCAGGAGTCCGCCGGTCGGAGACAGCGAAGAAGAACCCTTGAGCACGACCGAGGATCTCCTCCCGCGGTGCCGGAATGGGGATGAGGCCGCCTGGCGCGAGCTGGTCAGCCTCTACACCCGGAAGGTCTTCGGCCTCGCGTACCGGTTCACCGGCCGCGCGGACGAGGCCGAGGACTTGACCCAGGAGATATTCATCAAGGTGTACAGGACGCTCGATCGATACCGAGAGGCCGACGGAGCCTTCCCGGGGTGGCTGATGACCGTGGCCCGCAACCACGCCATCGACAACTACCGGCGGCGGAAGCAGGACCTGCTGCGGCGGGCCGAGGACCCCCGGATCCTCGAGAACGCCCCTGCCCGCGAAGAGCACCCGATCGACGGCCTCGAGCGAAAGGAGCGCGCGCGCCTCGTGCACCGGGGACTGCGCGCGCTGCCATCGGACCTGCGTCTGCCGCTCATTCTCTGCGACCTGCAGGGACTGCCCTACGACGAGATCGCCGAGAGCCTGCAGCTGCCCCTCGGAACCGTCAAGAGCCGGATCAACCGTGCCCGCCTGGAGCTGGCCAAGCGTCTCAGGGGACGCCGGGACGAGCTCGTGGGGAGCACATAGAGGTCGACGGCCATGGATTGCCCACGGAGTCAGGAGCTGTTCTCGGATCACCTGGAAGGGACCCTTCACGAGATCCTCCGCGTCGAGCTGGAGGCTCATCTGTCCACGTGCGAGGAGTGCCGGTCCCTGCGGGGGACCGTGGCGGAGGTCGTGGAGGCACTGGGCGCCTACCCGACCCTCGAGGCGCCGCTGGGGCTGGTCGATCGCGTGGTCGCGGCCAGCCGAAGAGCGCCGCGACTGCAGCCCGCCCAGCGCGCCGTGACCGTTCGCCCCGCACTGGTGATCCCGGCGTGGATGCAGGCGGCCGCGGCCGGGTTCGCGATGATCGCCCTCGGCGTGCTCCTGATGGTCGTGGGCCCGGAGAGGTCCACCCGAGCGGCCACCCTCCTCGTGGACCGGACGGTGAACGCCGGCAGCGAGCTCATCGACCGGAAGGATCGGATGGTCGAAGACGTGCGCATTCTCGGCGTGGTCCTGACCACCGCTTTCGAGGGACGCCTCGAGCGGGTGAACGAGCGGGTGGAAGACTACCGCCGCCTCCTCGAGCAGCGTCGCAACGAAGGGCAGATGGATTCCAAAAGGGGGAGCGGAACCCGCCCCCTCCCCGTCCGCATCGCCGCACATGCAGGTTTCCGAACCGGAGAAGGCGCCGGCTCGTAGGAAGTCGGTGAAGGAGATGAAACGATGAGCAGCCAGCCGCCCGAACCCGAGAGCCCGGCCCCAGCGGCCCCACCGGCGTTGCCGCCAGGACCCGCCCAGGCAGGCGGTCCCTACGTCCAGCTTCCGAAGAGCCCGGGGCTGGCCGCCTTCTTGTCGCTTCTCCCAGGCCTGGGGCAGGTCTACAACGGGCAGATCGCCCGCGCCTTCGTGTTCTTCTTCGGCTGGGTGGGCAGCATCTACCTGACCGTGAGCGGTCACGAGTTCCCGTTCGCCTTCGTGATTCCTTTCGTCTTCCTGTTCAACATCATCGATGCCTGGAAGGGCGCGACCGCGATCAACCAGCGCTTCCTCGGTGGCAAGGAAGAGAAGGCGACCGAGGACGCCGTCGAGTCGCCGCTGTGGGGCGGCTCGCTCGTGGCCATCGGCGTCCTCGTGCTTCTGAGCAACATGGGTTGGCTCGACCTCGATCGGCTGGCCCAGTGGTGGCCGCTTCTGTTGATCGCCGTGGGTGGATACTTCATCTACGGCTCGATCCAGAAGAAGAAGGCCGAGGACGCAACCGATGAGCCGCCCAGCATTCAGTCCTGAGGGGCTCACCCTCGGGATCGGCCTCGTCGCGGTGGGCGTCCTCTGGACGCTCTCCAACCTGGGGCAGGTTGATCTCCTCTACGCCCTCCGGACCTGGTGGCCGCTGAGTCTCGTCCTCTGGGGTGGGCTGGAGTTGGTGGACCTCGCCATCCGCCGGGCAGCGTCGCGGGAGCCCTGATGTGAGCGCACGAAAGATCGGCTTCCTGATCCTGATCCTGGCCTTCGGCGCGGTCGTCGAGACCGCCTGGAGTGTTCGGGAGAACCGCTTCTATTTCGGACCCGAAGGTTTCCGGATTCTCGGCGGCCGTTTCTACGGGCCCTCCTTCACGTTCGAGGAGTCCACCGAGCGGGCGGTCCCCGTCGATCAGGAGCTCGAGATCGAAATCCGAAACTCCTTCGGGGACGTCCGGATTCTCCCCGGCGAGGGCGCCTCCGTACGCGTCGAGCTCCGCAAGGTGGTCTTCCGGCCCACCGAGGAGAAGGCACGGGCGTTCGCGGAGCGAGTCGAGCTGCGGTTCGAGGAGGAAGACGGGCGAGTC
>CAXMOH010000208.1:0-3050 GCA_964194855.1 uncultured Hyphomicrobium sp. | reverse complement strand
CACGACCCCCGCCTGAGCCCGGACGGGCGGCGCGTGGCGGTGCGGATCGGAGAGCCCGGAGCCTCCGATGTCTGGGTCCTCGACGTCGATACGGCCACCCTGGCCCAGGTGACGTTCGATCTCCCCGCCTTTCGTCCCTCCTGGACGCCGGACGGCAGCTCGCTCACCCTGGGGGTGAGCGGGGCCGCCGGCTGGAAGCTCGTCACCGTCGACGCCGACGGGGAGGGTGACGTCGTGACCCTCCGGGAGAGCACGAACCGCCTGTACCCGTGCGCCTGGTCTCCTGACGGAAGCACCCTCGTCCACCAGGTGCGCCGAGACAGTAGCGGCTGGGACATCGAGTCGCTGGAAGTCGACGCCTCGGGGCATCCCGTCGGCAACCCCGCTCCGGTCGCCGCCACCGATGCGAATGAGACGAACGGCGCGCTGTCTCCCGACGGACGCTTCCTGGCCTACGAGTCCGACGAGCAGGAAGGCCTCGTGGCCATCTACGTTCAGCCTTTCGGACGCCCCGGAGCCAAGGTCAAGGCGTCGACGGGCGGGGGCCGGTGGCCCCATTGGGGCCACCGGGGTCAGCTCTACTACTGGAGCTCCTTCACGCAGCAGATGCGCCGTGTGACTCATCGCATCGAGGGCAATCGCTTCGTGGTGACCGCCCAGGAGCTGGTCTGGTCCGCCACGGACAGCCCCCTCGAGGTGCCTCTTTCCGACTTCCAGGGCCGGGGGTTCGACCTCGACCCGCGCGGGCAGCGCTTCCTGATGCTGGAGTCGGCCGCCCCGGCCGCCCGGCCCGGGCCACCCCGCATCGTGCTCGCCCAGGGGTGGGCCGGGGAGCTGTTCCGGCGCGACCAGGGGTCGCGCTGAATTTCATTGCCCACCTTATCCCTTCCCGCGTAGAGGGCTCGGCTGGGTCTCTTTTTTCGGTTCCCGGGTGGCGGGTCCGGCCGCGGTTTGCGTGTCTCTAAGCAGGGGCGAGCGAAGAAACGGACTCCCCCAGGGACGAAAAGAGGGGGCACGCGTCGTGGAACAGACTGGGAGCGACACACTGGTCGAGGCGGAGACGATGGTCGGACCCCGCCGGGTCCCGGCCTCCGCCGAGCCCGAGGGGCTGCCGAGCCACGTGGGACACCTCGAGATCCGGGGGTTCCTCGGCGAAGGGGCGGTCGGACGCGTGTACCGGGCCTTCGACCACCGCGCCGGACGCGAGGTGGCCGTCAAGAAGGTTCGCCAGGCGCTAGCTCGTGACGAGAACGTGATGAGGCGCTTCCGGCGGGAGGCCGAGACGGTCGAGCGGCTCACCCACCCCAACCTCGTCTCCGTCTATGACGTGGGTCCGGATCACATGGTCCTGGAGCTGGTCGACGGAGAGAGCCTCGAAGAGCGGCTCGAGCGCGAAGGGACGCTCTCCGCGTCGGAGACCGTCGCTCTGCTCCAGCAGATGGCAGAGGCGCTCGACTACATTCACGCTCGAGGAGTCGTTCACCGCGATGTGAAGCCCTCCAACATCCTGGTCCTTCCCGACGGGACCGTGAAGATCACGGACTTCGGCATCGCCCACCTCTCGTGGGCGCCGATCACGCGCACGGGCGAGCTCATCGGCTCCCCGGCCTACATGGCACCAGAGCAGATCGCCCTCGGGGACGTCGAGCCGGCCAGTGACGTCTACGCCCTGGGGGTCGTCGCCTATCAGTGCCTCACCGGGAAGCGGCCCTTCGCCGGCAAGAGCATCGGTGGGCTTCTGAGGTCCGTGGTCTACGACACGGCGCCGGCCGCGACAGAACGCAATGCCTCGCTTCCCGCCGGGGTGGATGCGGTCCTGGCCCGCGCCCTCGACAAGGACCCGGACGAGCGACACGCGTGCGCCCGCGATCTCGTGGCGGCCCTTCGGGACGCCCTCGAGACCACGAGCGCCGGCGTCAGGGCGCGGAGCTCCTGGCTGCGCTCGGCGGCCGCCGCCCTCCTCGCTGGATAACCCGGAAGGGTGGTCGCCACCCGCACATCGTGGGACGAACGCGGCCGCGACCTCATCGTCCGGCAGGCTGCTTGACAGCCCGCTGAAAGCTCTGGATGCCGGAACCCGTCTCTTCGGCCTCGGCGTCCAGGGGAGCCCCCACGGACCTAGAAGATCCGGAGGATGGGACGCAGGACGATGCGCGCGCCCACTGGCTCGTCCTTCTGCCGGGCGGGTTCGAATCGCCAAAGGGGCAGCACTCGGAGCACCGCGCGCTGGTGAGACGAGCCGAGGCCCGTCCGGACGTTGGGCTCGTGGAGCCGGCCATCGGTCCCGACGACCACGTCCATCTCGATCTCACCCTCCTGCCGAATCCGGCCCGAGGCGTCGTAGTACCAGGGGTCCACCGACAGCAGCACCTGCGGCCAGACCGAGACCTGGCGGCCCAGCGTCTGCTCAGTGGTGCCGGCAAAGGGTTCACGGCTGGCCACTTTCATCGGGGCATCGGCTGGTGGCAGATCGAACGTGACGCCCTTGGACTCCAGGTAGCTCTCCGGCGTCCACAGCATCTCGTCCACCCGCTCCCTCACGGCCTGGGCATCGGCGATCTCGCCGAGTCCCTCGACAAGGAGCAGCAGACCGGGCTGAGCTCGCTGGCACTCCGCCGCCTGGCCCTTCACCTTTGGAAGGCCAATGGTGTCCAGGGAGAAGCGGGCTGTTCCCTTCTCGAACGTCACCTCACGCACGCGGACCGCCAGCTCGCAGGTGCCGACTGGCCGCTCACCTGCGCGGACCTTGACGGTCTTCTTGCCACCCGTGTGAGGAATCACTCGCAGCTCGCCGATGTACTCCCCCAGCGGGTCGGGCAACTCGGCGGCTCCCGCGGGAGCACGGCTGCCGGCGCTTCGGCACGCCGAGCCAACGACGACGACTAGTAGCATCCCGACGACGAGGAGATGGCGCTTCATGGCTCCTCCGTTCGGCAGACCAAGACGCCGTCCGCCGAGCTACACGGTGGGCCATCCGGCGGGATCGCTCTGTGATCCCCCTCACTTGCTCTGGGCCCGCGACCTAGTCTCTCGGGATCACGAAGTAGTTC
>CAXMOH010000207.1:0-6815 GCA_964194855.1 uncultured Hyphomicrobium sp. | reverse complement strand
CGAATGAGCGGAGTCTGACAGCCGCGGCGCCGGCCTGTCAACGACCGAGTGGGCCCCGGGCGCGCCGTGCCGGTGCCGTGTATGATGATTTGTTGTGACCAGCGCGGCGATTGCGATCATCGGAGGGGGCATATCGGGCCTTTCTGCCGCCTGGACGCTGCACCAGCGCGGCATCCCGTACTGCCTGCTCGAAGCCGGCCCGTCCCTGGGTGGCGTCATCCGCACCGAGGAGAAAGACGGCTTCATTCTCGAGGGCGGCCCCGATTCGATCCTCGCCCAGAAGCCGGAAGGCGTCGGGCTCTGTCGTGAGCTCGGCCTGGGCGACCGCCTCATCCCGACGAACCCCGCGCTGAGGGCCGTCTACATCCTCCATCGAGGGAAGCTGCACCCTCTTCCGGAGGGGATGATGCTGGCGGTGCCCACCCGGATCCTTCCCATGGTCAGGAGCGGCCTGTTCTCCTGGCCGGGGAAGCTGCGCATGGGCCTCGATCTCGTTCGTCCCGCCGGACCGCAGAACGGTGACGAGTCGATCGCGACCTTTCTCCGGCGCCGCTTCGGTCAAGAGGCGGTGGAGCGTCTCGGCGAACCGTTGCTCGCCGGAATTCACGCCGGCGACCCCGAGCGTCTCTCGATCCTCGCCACCTTCCCGCGTTTCCGGGAGCTCGAAGCGAAGTATGGAAGCCTGGTCCGCGGGATGCTCTCCGCCCCTCGCCCGAAGCGGAAGCCCGGGGCTCCGACGCCGGCGGCCTTCTACTCGTTGCGGGGTGGGTTGCGTGAGCTCGTGGAGGCGCTGGTCGCCCGGCTGGACACGGCGTCCATCCGAACCGGCGCCGCCGTGCGGTCGCTCTCCCGCAACGGAGACGGCTACACGATCGGTCTCGAGGGTGGGGAAAAGGTGAGCGCCCCGAAGGTCATCGTGGCCGCCCCCGGGCCGAAGATCGCCCCTGCCATCGAGGGGCTCCTACCGAAAGTCTCGCGGACGCTGGCCGCGGTCCCCTTCGCTTCGTCGGCCACGGTGCTGCTCGGCTACCGACGCGCCGACGTGGCTCACTCTCTCGACGGGTACGGGATGGTCGTGCCCCGGGGCGAGGGCCTGCGGACGACGGCGCTCAGCTTCGTGTCGACCAAGTTTGCCCACCGCGCCCCCGAGGGTCACGTCCTTCTCCGCGGCTTCCTCGGCGGGGTGCGCGACCCGGGCGTTCTCGATCTCACGGACGAAGAGATGGTTCAAGCCGTCGAGCGCGACATGACGCCCATCCTCGGGCTGAAGGGTCGGCCCTGCGTGACGCGGGTCTTCCGTTGGCCGTCGAGCACTCCTCAACTCGAGGTGGGACACCTGGAGCGGATGCGTTCGGTGGAGAGCGCCGTGGCGGAGGTGCCCGGTCTTCATTTGACGGGTGCGGGCATTTGGAGCACAGGTATCCCCGATTCCGTGGCCGACGCCACCCGTGTGGCCATCGCCGCCGCCGAGGGAGGTCGATGAGAGCCCGCTCACTGCTCCTCGGGGCCGCCGCCGCCGTGGCCATCGCGGCTCTCCCAACACCCGCCCTCCGAGCTGCCGATGCTCCGGGGGCGAACGAAGGCGAGGGCAACGGCATCTCGGCCTCCGTGGTCCACATCCAGGTCTACCGGACCCGATTCGACTGGTCGATGCCCTGGCGCCAGAAGGCGGTGCGGGCGACTCTCGGCAGCGGGTTTCTCATCGGCGACGGCCGGATCGTCACGAACGCCCACGTGGTGGCCGATGCCCGGCAAATCCTCGTGCGGCGTCCGGACCAGGCCAACCCCCGGATCGCCACCGTGGAGGCCGTGGCCCACGACTGCGACATCGCCGTGCTGCGGGTCGCCGACGAGGGGTTCGCCGAGGGCCTGCGCCCGCTCACCCTTGGCGAGCTCCCGCGCACCGGGAGCCAGGTCCAAACCTACGGCTTTCCTCTCGGAGGCCAGGACGTGTCCTCGACGGCGGGGATCGTCTCCCGCATCGAGACGCGGGGCTACGTTCACAGTGGAATGGACGCGCACCTCGTGGTCCAGACCGACGCCGCCATCAACCCCGGCAACAGCGGCGGGCCGGTCGTGCAGGACGGCCGGGTCGTCGGCGTGGCGTTCCAGGGCTTTCCCGGTTTCGACAACATGAGCTTCTTCATCCCGATCCCCGTGGTTCGCCATTTCCTGGAGGATCTCGAGGACGGAACGTACGACGGGTTCCCGGACTCCGGGCTCGAGACGAGCTCGCTTCTCTCCCCGGCCTATCGACGCGAGCGTGGCCTTCCCGACGGCACGAGCGGGGTCGTCGTGAACCGGGTGATCTCCGGCGGCACTGCCGAAGGCGTCGTGCGGCCGGGAGACGTGCTTCTCGCCATCGACGGACACCCGGTCGCGGCAGACGGCACCGTCGCCATCGGCGATGCGCGGGTCACGTATCTGACCCTCTTCGACTACCGTCAGATCGGCGAGAGAGTCGACTTCACCGTCTGGCGGGATGGCGCCGAGCTCGTCCTGGGAGCGACGGCGAGTCGCATTCCCCGCTACGACCGGCTTCGCAACCGCTACGACGTCGCTCCGCGCTACGTCGTTCACGCCGGTCTCGTCTTCATGCCGCTCGATGCGGAGCTTCTGAAGATGTTCGGACGCAACTGGGCACAGAGCGCCAACCGCGACCTGGTATGGCACCACCTCTTCCGCGAGGCCGAGCGCCCGGAGGAGGCGGAGCGCGAGGTCATCGTGCTCATGCGGGTCCTCCGTCATCCCATCAACTCCCAGATGGGTTTCAACGGACCGGTGGGCGTCGAGGCCATCAACGGCCGTCCCATACGGTCCCTCGAAGACGTCGTCGAGGCGTTCGACAGCGGTGAGGGTCGGTTCGACGAGATCGTGTTCGAAGGCGATGCCGGCATCGAGGCCCTCGACCGTGAAGAGACGACCACCGCCCACGAGGAGATCCTCCGGCAATATGCCATCTCACACGACCGCAGGCTCTAGAGAGACAGCGCTCCTCGCGGCCGTCCTCGCGTTGGTCGTGGCGCCGGCGGGGGCGTTCGCCCAGGCCCAGGACGTGGCGTCGCCCGAGCCTCTTTCCGCCTCGACGAAGCTGAACGAGCATCTGCGTGCCGGCGTCGTCCGCGTCCTGGTGAGCGGCCAGGAGTGGAACTGGAAGACGCCCTGGGCCAAGCAGCCTCCCTGGAATCGGCCGATCATGGGACTCGTCGTGACGGGTCGCCGCATCCTGTGCGCGTCGCCTGCGTTCGGCAACCACCTCCTCGTCGAGGTCCAGAAGCACGGCGAGGACGCGCGGACGGCCGGCCGGGTCGTGCTGACCGATCCGGAGGGGCCGCTGGCCCTCATCGAGGTGGACGATCCGGCGTTCTGGGAGGACCTCGAGCCGCTCCCGCTGGCCGACCCGGTGCCGCGGGAGGGCGACGTGTCCATCCTTCGATGGCGGGCCTCGGGAGTCTTCGACAGCTATCCCGGGAGCGTGCGACAGGTGCGTTCGGGCCGCCACGGTCTCTCTCGCACCCACATTCTCACCCTCGACGTGGCGACCGGTGCCGATGCTCTCGGCTCGTCCGAAGTGATCGTGGCGGACGAAGTGGTCGTGGGCGTCTTGACGGCTCGCTCGGGCGACACCTGGTCCGGCATCGCCTCGCCGGTGCTCGCTCGGTTCGTGGAGGACGCCGCGGCAGGGGAGTGGCGCGGCTTCCCCCGCGGCGGATTCGCGTGGCAGAACCTCACCAACCCGGCTCTGCGCGAGTCGCTGGGGCTGAACGAGGATGAGCGGGGTGTGCGCATCACCCGTGTCCTGCCCCACGGCAGCCTGGCCGGCGCCGTGCAGGCGGGGGACGTGATCCTCGAAATGGACGGGATTTCCATCGACGCCGCGGGCCACTACGAGCACCCGATCTACGGGCGCATGCTCTTCGCCCTCCTGTTCTCGGACGGGCGTCGCCCCGGCGACGTTCTCGACCTCCGGATCCTCCGGGATGGCGAGAGGCTGGAGATCCCCGTCCCCCTCCGCCGGATCCGTGCCGACGCCGACAGGATCCCGCCCTACGTCTACGGGCACGGGCCGAACTACACGGTGGTCGGCGGGCTGGTCTTCCAGGAGTTCACGATCCCTTACTTGACCGCCTTCGGCGATTGGCAGCGGAGGGCGCCGCCGCGGCTGCTCATTGCCCAGGAGCGGGAGAGCAACATGCCCTCGGACGAGCGCCCGCGCATCATTCTCCTGTCGAGCGTCCTCCCGGACGCCGCCAACCTCGGGTACGAAGGGGTTCGCAACGTGATCGTGGAGCGCGTCAATGGTCGCACCATCGGCAGCATGGACGACCTCCGCGAGGCGTTCGCTCACCCCGAGGGACGCTTCCACGTCGTGGAGCTTCTCCCCGGGTCGCCCCCCGAGCGCCTCGTCGTCGACGTGGCGGAAGCCGAGGGTGCGGCGGAGCGCATCCGAGCCGCCTACGGGGTGGACCGGCTCGATTCGGAGGCCGGCGCCACACCCTGAGTCGTCCGTTTCAGGCCGGGTCCCTCCGGGCTCTGATACAGTTCGCTCCTTGCGGGAGGAGCAACCATGAAGCTCTCGGAGAGGCTGGCTCGGCTCGGCACGGAGACCGCCTTCGAAGTGCTCGTTCGCGCCCGGGCTCTCGAAGCGCAGGGGCAGAGCATCATTCACCTCGAGATCGGTGAGCCCGACTTCGACACACCCCCCCACATCACCGCCGCCGCCATCGAGGCGCTGAAGGGCGGGGCCACCCACTACGGTCCCTCGGCAGGCCTGCCCGAGCTGCGTCAGGCGATCGCGGAGGACTCCCGGTCCCGGCGAGGGGCCAAGGCCACACCGGAGATGGTCGTCGTGACGCCCGGCGGCAAGCCGATCATGTTCTACACGATTCTCGCCCTGATCGATCCCGGCGATGAGGTGCTGTACCCGAATCCGGGTTTTCCGATCTACGAGTCGATGATCCGCTACATCGGCGCCGTCCCGATCCCGGTGCGCCTGCTCGAGGACCGGGCCTTCGAGCTCGACGTGGACCAGCTCGTGGATCATGTGGGGCCCAAGACCCGCCTCATCGTCATCAACTCCCCGCACAACCCCACCGGCGGCGCCATCCCGGAGTCGGGCATAAGGGCCATCGCCGACGTTGCGGCCCGGCACGGCATCCCGGTCCTGTCAGACGAGATCTACTCGGAGCTTCTCTACGAGGGCCGGCATGTCTCGATCGCCTCGATGGCGGGCATGGAGCCCCACGCGATCGTCCTGGACGGCTTCTCGAAGACGTACGCGATGACCGGCTGGCGGCTCGGCTACGGGATCATGCCCGCCCCCCTGGCGGAGGTCGTGGCCAAGCTCCAGACGAACGCCGTTTCCTGTACGGCCACGTTCACCCAGAAGGCCGGCATCGCCGCCCTCGAGGGGGACAAGGAGCCGGTGCGGGCCATGCGGGCCGAGTTCCGCCGCCGTCGCGACGCCATCGTTGGCGGCCTCGGCAAGATCTCCGGGTTCACCTGCCCGCAGCCGAAGGGGGCGTTCTACGTCTTTCCCAACATCGCGGGCACAGGCCATTCCTCCAAGATGCTGGCCAACCTCCTCCTCGACGAGGCCGGGGTGGCGTGCCTGTCCGGCACCGCTTTCGGCGAGTGGGGAGAGGGGCACCTCCGCTTCAGCTATGCCACCAGCCTCGAGAACATCGAGGAGGCCCTGAAGCGCATCGAGGCCTTCGTCTCGTCGTAGGCGAGATCAGGCGACAGGAGACGAGGCATGGGCGACTCCATCCGAGTATTCGCGACCACCGACATCGGTAAGGACGCGCTGGATCGGCTCCGCGAGAAGGGCTGGGAGCTCGAGGTCTACGACCACCTCGAAGCGCCGCCCAAGACGCTGATCCTGGAAAGGGTCCGCTCGGGGATCGACGCTCTCATCACCACCCTCCGGGACGAGATCGACGACGAGGTCTTCTCCGCCGGGGCCGCGGCGGGCCTGAGGATCGTGGCCCAGGACGCGGTCGGCTTCGACAACATCGACCGCGAAGCGGCCAACAGGCATCGAATCCCCTTCAGCCACACGCCGGACGTCCTCACCGACGCCACTGCCGAGTTTGCCTTCTTCTTGTTGGGGGCGGTGGCGCGCCGGTTGTTCCCGGCGGAGCTGCAGGTCCGGGAGAACGAGTGGGCCACGTGGCATCCGTACCTGCCCTGGCTGGGAGACGAGGTCTCGGGCCGGACCCTGGCCGTCATCGGCACCGGCCGGATCGGGAAGAGCGTCGCCAACAAGGCGACCGCCTTCGACATGGACATCCTGTGTCACGACCCGGCCTACGAGGACGAGAAGTTCATCGCCTCGGTGCGCAAGGTGATGGATGTCCGGCACCGCGAGGGCTTGAGCACGCGGCCGCAGACCATCGAGTACGTGAGCCTGGAGGATGCCCTCGGAAAGGCCGACTTCGTGTCCCTCCACGTCCCACTCATACGGCCCGGAACGGGCGGGCCGGCGACGTATCACTTGATGAACGACGAACGCTTTGCCTCGATGAAGCCCACGGCGTACCTCGTCAACACGTCTCGCGGGCCGGTGGTCGACGAGAAGGCGCTGGCGAAGGCTCTTGCCGAGGGGCAGATCGCAGGAGCCGCCCTCGACGTCTTCGAAAACGAGCCGCTCCCCGCGGACAGCCCGCTCCGCGATCCCGCTCTGCGCGGGACGCTGCGGCTGTTTCCCCACGCCGCCTCAGCGGCCCGGGCCACCCGCCTCTCGCCCGACCCCGCCGTGGGCATGGCCGGCCGCTGTGTGCAGGTCGTCATAGACGTGCTCGAAGGGAACCACG
>CAXMOH010000206.1:0-10139 GCA_964194855.1 uncultured Hyphomicrobium sp. | reverse complement strand
GGGCTGCCAGCCACCGAACTTACCTTACCTGCCGATCCCGCGCACCCACCGGGACAGACCACCTCCTCGCGGCCGCGATTCCTTGGAACCCGAACATCCATCCATTCGTACAAAACTGTGAAACAAGCAGGGGAGGGTGTGGATGGCGACATCCAGTCATCTGGATGAGGGGACGTTCTCGGCCCCGGTCGTTCAGGACGAATCGGCGCCAAAGGCGGCGGTCAACCATCAGAAGACAAAGAGGATGCGGATGAAGCGCCGCCGGCTGGCCTGGGGCTTCGGGGCCCTCGTCGTGATCGCCGCGGCGGTCACCTGGTATGTGAAGAGCCGTGGCCCCGAGCCCACCCCGGTGCAGCTCGCGACCGTGCAGCGGTCGGACCTCCAGGCCCGGGTCACCGCCAACGGCCGGGTCCAGGCCCAGAAGAAGGTCGACATGTCGGCCACCATCGCCGGGCAGATCACACGCCTCGCGGTCGAGGAGGGCGACAGCGTCACCAAGGGCCAGTTCCTCCTTCAGATCGACGCCACCAACCCCCGCGCGGTCGCCCGAAGCACGGAAGCCTCCATGCGCGCCCTGGTGCGGGAGCTGGACTCCACCCGGGCTCAGCTGGAGCAGGCCCGGATCGATTTTCAGCGGGCCGAGGAGAACCACCGGTCCCAGATCATCTCCACCGCCGATCTGGACCGGGCGAGGACCGGTCTCGCCACCGCCGAGGCGAGGGTGCTGGCTTCCGAGCGGCGGGTGGAGCAGGCCCGGGCCACGCTCGACGGAGCCCGGGCCACATTGAAGAAGACAACCGTCGTCGCCCCCATGGACGGGATCGTGACGGCCCGCCGCGTCGAAGAGGGCGAAGTCGCCGTCATCGGCGTGCTCAACCAGCCCGGCACCGTTCTCCTGACCATCTCCGACATGTCCGTGGTCGAGGCAGAGATGGAGGTCGACGAGACGTCGATCCCCACGGTCGAGGTCGGTCAAGCCGCGCGGGTCCGGATCGACGCCTACCCCAACCGATCCTTCGACGGCGTCGTCACGGAGGTGGGCAGCAGCCCGATGCCCCGGGACGAGACGCAGCAGCAGACCGACGCCATCAAGTTCAAGGTCAAAATCGAGATCAAGGATCCGCCCGACACGGTCAAGCCCGGTCTCTCGGTGCAGGCCGACATCCTGACCGGCTTCAGCGCCCTGGCGGTTGTGGTTCCCCTCCAGGCCCTCGTCGTGCGCGACGTCCCCAGAGAAGAGGGTGAGGCGGCGGCCTCCGGCCCTCCCGCCGAGGAGGAGGGTGTCTACCTCTTGAAGGACGGCAAGGCGGAGTTCCAGGCGGTCGAGACCGGTCTCCTCGGCGAGCTGGACATCGAGATCCTGGACGGGCTCGAGGGGGGTGAGACCCTGATCACCGGGCCCTTCCGCGCTCTCAGGAGCCTGGAAGCCGGAGACCCGGTCACCGAGGAAGAGAAGCCAGACGACGGACCGTCGGCAGGTTGATGAGCCTCAACGAGCTCGGTCGCGAGGCCTTGGCCGCGTTGAGCGCCCACAGGCTCCGCAGCTTCCTCACCCTCCTGGGCATCATCATCGGCGTTGGGACCCTGGTGGGTGTCGTCTCGGTCATCAGCGGCCTCAACGGGTACGTGCGGGAGAAGGTCATCCAGCTCGCCCCCGATGTCTACGTCGTCCAGAAGTTCGGGATCATACAGAGCCGCGAGGAGTTCATGGATGCCCGCAAGCGCCGGGACATCGGCTGGACTGACTACGAGAAGCTGCGATCCGTTCTCGAGCACGCCGACGGTGTGGCTGCCGACGCCACCCACAACTCCCTGGTCAAGCGTCGCGATCGGAGACTGGCCGACGTCGTGGTTCACGGCACGACCGCCAGCTACGCCCCTCTGATGCGCCTCGAGATCGAGGCCGGGCGGTTCTTCACGCCTGGGGAGGACCAGGCCGGCCGCGCGGTGGCAGTGATTGGCTATGACATCAGGGACGAGCTCTTCGGTCTCCTCGACCCCATCGGCCGCGACGTGATCATCGGCTCCCAGAGCTACGAGGTCATCGGCCTGGTAGCCCAGCAGGGCCGGACCTTCGGGCAGAGCCGGGACAACCATGCCTGGATTCCCTCGCGCACCTGGCGCCAGGCTTTCGGGAGCCGCCGCTCGATCGACATCCTGGTGGAGGCCCGGGGCGGGGTCGCGGGCATGCAGAGATCGGTCGACGAGGTGCGGGGGGTGCTGCGCGCGCTGCGGCACACGTCGTTTCGCTCTCCCGACCCCTTCGGGATCGTGAGCGTGGATCGCCTGCAGGCCCTCTGGAGGCAGATCTCGGGCGCGACGATGATCCTCTCGCTGCTGATCGCCTCCGTCTCCCTGGGAGTGGGCGGCATCGTCATCATGAACATCATGCTGGTGGCGGTGGTCGAGAGGACCCGCGAGATCGGAGTGCGCCTGTCTCTCGGGGCTCGGAAGCGCGACATTCGACGACAGTTCCTGCTGGAGGCGGCGCTTCTCGCGCTCGGCGGAGGAGTGGCGGGCGTGCTGGCTGGCGCCGGCGTGGCCTTTGGGGTCGAGGGGCTGTTGAACTTCCCGGCTCGAGTGACACCGGCGATCGTGCTCACGGGTCTCGCGCTGTCCGTCGCCGTCGGCCTCGCGGCCGGCTACTGGCCGGCCCGAAACGCCTCCAACCTGCCTGTGGTCGACGCTCTGAGGGCCGAGTGATGGGGCTCGGGCTCGGGCTCGGGCTTTTCAAGGTCCCCTGGACCGAGAACGTGGCGTTCGCCGCTAGTGCGATACGGAGCCACAAGCTCCGCAGCGCGCTCACACTGCTCGGGGTGGTGGCCGGGGTGGCCACCGTCATCATGATGGTGAGCTTCGTGGTGGGCTTCAACAACCAGATCACAGCCGCCTTCACGACCTTCGGGGGCACGCAGCTCGTGCAGTTCCAGAAGTTCGAGCCCCGTTTTGGTCCCGGCGGAGTCCCCGAGGAGCATCGGAACAGGCCCGATTTCACCTTCGAGGACGCAAAAGCCCTGAAGCGTCTCTCGACGCTCGTGGGCGCGGTCTCCGCCGAGCGCTGGCACTACCAACCGCCGCCGGTCCGGGCGGGCAGGCACGAGGCCAACAACCCCCTCATCGTGGGCACCAATCCCGACTACGCTCCCGCCAACACCCACTTCGTCCAGGACGGCCGGTTCCTGACCGACGCCGACATCAACCACTCCACCTACGTCTGCGTCATCGGCCCCGACGTGGCCGACGCACTCTTTCCCCACCAGGACCCGATCGGACAGCAGCTGACCATCGGAGCTGTCGCCTACCGGGTGGTCGGCCTCTTCGAGAGGAAGGGCAGCATCATGGGGAGGCCCAACGACAGCTACGTCGCCCTTCCGATCACCACCTTCGACGAGCAGCTGCCGGAGATAAAGAATCAGACCGGGAGCGACACCCTCTACATCGCCACCGTACCCGCGCGCCCCGAAGACTACGATGCCCTGATCGAGGAAGAGACGGGCATCCTCCGTGTCCGCCGTGGTCTCCGGCCCAACCAGCCGAACGACTTCCACATACGCACCAGCCTGGGCCAGATTCGGGATCTCCGGCAGATCACCGGGGGCGTGGCCGCGGCCATGCTGGTGATCGCGGGGATCGCGCTTCTCGTGGGAGGGGTGGGCGTGATGAACATCATGCTGGTCAACGTGACACAGCGGACCCGGGAGATCGGAGTTCGCAAGGCGCTCGGGGCCACCCGCAAGGACATCGCCGTTCAGTTCCTGGTGGAGGCGGTGACCCTCACCGGAGTGGGTGGCGTCGTCGGGATAGGAGTGGGTCTCGGTGTCGCTCTCCTGGCCCGGGTGCTCTTCGACTTCCAGGCGGCGGCGCCGCTGTGGGCGGTCCTTCTCGGGTTCGGAGTCTCGACAGCGGTGGGGATCGTCTTCGGTCTCTGGCCGGCCCTCCTGGCCGCGCGGCAGGACCCGATCGAAGCGCTGCGCTACGAGTAGGCCTCCGGCTGGCTCTTCGCCGGGGTCGTCGAGGGCTCCTGCCAGCGGATCTCGTGGTTGCACAACGGCGCCCCCTGCACCTGGCAGCCCGTCTCCTTCACCACGGCACCTCTATCCAGGCCCTCGAGAGCCTCGCTGCAAAGAAGACTAGAATGCTGCTTCCGCACCGGAGGGGATGTCCCCTGGCGGGCTGGAGGAGAGCCGTGAGGAACCGTGATCGCGAGGTCGTCGTGACGGGCACTGGCGTGTGCTGTCACATGGGTGACGACTGGACGAGCATCGAGACGGCGCTGCGGACGGGCCAGTCGACGCCCTTCGTCCGCTGGGCTCTCGCGGTGGAGCACGGCACGCAGTGCGAGTTGGCGGGCCTCTACCCGAACGATCTGCCACTCGAGCTCCTCGGGATCGAGAAGCACCAGGGGCGGTTCATGGGGCGGGCGGCTCTTCTGGGTCTTCGGGCGACCCGGCTGGCGCTCGAGCAGGCGCAGATCCCGACCCGCGAGATCGCCGTCGTCGTGGGGAGCGGCACCGGTGACGTCGAGACGCATCGTGACATGGCCGCCCGCCTGAGCCGCAAAAGGGGGGCGCGGAGGGTCTCGCCAACCGTCATTCCCCGCCTCATGGCCTCGACCGTGTCGGCCAACCTGGCCACGGTGCTGGGCGCCACCGGGCCCTCCTTCACCGCGACCGCGGCGTGCGCGGGGGGCGCCTACAACCTGCTCCTCGCTGCCCAGCTCATCGAGTTCGGCCACGTCGACGCGGCCATCGCAGGGGGCGTGGAGGTGGCGGACATTCACTTTCACGTCGGCTTCGACGCCATGCGGGCCTACACCGCGAAGGACAACGATCGACCCGACCGGGCCTCACGGCCCTACGCAGCCGATCGCGCGGGCTTTGTTTTCTCCGAGGGTGCGGGCATCCTCGTCCTGGAGACCCGGGCCGGAGCCGAGGCCCGCGGGGCGACGATCCTCGGAGCCCTCCGTGGCTACGGGATGTCTTCGGACGGCTCCGGCAACATGGTGGCGCCGGCGGCGGCCGGCGCGGAGCTGGCGATGCGTCGAGCACTGGACCACGCCGAAGTGGAGGCCGCCGAGATCGACTATGTGAACACCCACGGCACTTCGACGCCGGTGGGTGACGTCTCCGAGGTGCGGGCCATCAGAAGCGTGTTCGACGGGCGCCCGGTCCCATACTCCTCCACGAAGGGCTATACGGGCCATCCGGTTTCGGCGGCCGGCGCCATCGAGGCGATCTTCACCCTGGCCATGCTCAGGGGGGGCTGGATCGCCCCCTGCGTCAACGTGGACACGCTGGATCCGGACCTGGCCGACTACCCTCCCGTTCTCCAGCCGGAATCGCGCGATCTGTCTCTGGCAATTTCGAACTCCTTCGGCTTCGGTGGAACGAACGCAACGCTGGTCCTGGGCAGGGGCTGATCGGGGCCGGCGTCCCGCCTGGATCGGTCGAGGACGTCAAAGGTGAGATTGCCCGCGTGAACGCTCTGACTCGCGTGACGACCTTCCTGCGGCACTACCTCGCCACAGGACACATCCTCGGGTCATAGCCGGCAACTGGCTGCCGAGGCGGGGGTATGTCCGGGAACCTGCCATCATCTGCGCGGGGCCCTCGCGCCATCTCTCTCTGGCTAAGTCGCTCACCCAGAAGGATGTTGAACCGTGTCTCCCAAGCTGAGGCACACGTGGCACGCACCTTGATACACCCCTCCGCGGCCCTGCTGGGCCGTGGGAGGGCAGGATGGAGAGGGCGCTGAAGATGATGTCGCTGATGGTAGCGATGACGCTAGCCGCGGGGTGTGGCAGCGCCGTCAGCCCCACGGCGCCGAGCCCGTCGATCGATTCGGCTGCCACCGCTCCGAAGGCGGACATCAAGGTCACCGTGGGGCCGGACGCCGTCACCGGACCGAGCCTCGAGTCCGGGTACTCCCAGTACGTCCGGTTCACCACGTCTCTCAGCGAGTCCGCGGGCCTCGGAGCCCACCTCAACTACGTTCGTGGCGACTTCTACCTGGACAACGCGCTCGTCGACCGGTACGAGTTCACCGGGGCGCAGCTCATGGAGGAGACGGGCTCGAACCGGCTGGAGGCGGGCTCGTCCCGGAGCTTCGTCGTCCTCCTTCGCTGGAACGCCCAGTGCGACCTGATCCGGACCACCTTCCAGCTCACCGACGACCAGGGTCACGAGCACCACCTCGTCGGCAACATCACGGCCGGCTCGACCGCGGTTGCCGCCTCGCCGGACGACAGCGACGTTCCGCGGCTCTAGCCGCGCACAGCCCCGGCCGGAGGTCGAAGGCATGCTCTTCGAGAGGCGGCCCCCAAACCGGCTGGTATTCTGGCAGAATGAGGGCCGGCTGAAGCCGAGCGCGGGCCGTCTCTTCGGGGGCGGAGCCGAGAAGGCGGGACGCCACACATTCATGAAGACGAGCCAGCCAGGGCGCCGCCGCCGGACCTTCCTGTGCGCCAGCCTTCTCTTCACGCTCCACGTGGGTGCCGCAGCCACTGCCTCCGACGCCGATCTGGGTCTCGGCATGCCGTCCGACGTTCCTGACGGGGAGGCCGCGGCGGTCCCGACGGCCGCCACGCCAAGCCGGGAGGGACTGCGGCTTCTGATCCGGCTCGACTCGCGGGCTCTCGGGCCGCTGTCCATCGGCTCCCCCAACGCGGGGCTGCTCTTCAATCCGCAGCCCATGCCGGAGGGGCCTTTGTGGACGATCCGCAACCCCCTCGAGACCTGGGGGACCACCGAGACGCTGGGCTTCATCATCGCCGCCATCGAGTCGGTGGGGCGCCAGTTCCCGGGCTCGCCCCGGATCGTCGTCGGGGACATCAGCCGCGAGGACGGCGGCCGCCTGAACTGGCACGCCTCGCACCAGGTCGGGCGCGATGCGGACATCGGGTTCTACCATCGCTCGGAGGTCGACGACTTCCTCCGAGCTCGCTCGAGCAACCTCGACGTTCCGCGCACGTGGGCGTTCGTCCGGGCGCTCGTCACGGAGACCGATGTCCACCGCATCTTCCTGGACCGCAGGATCCAGCGCTACCTCTTCACCCACGCCGTCGAGAGCGGCGAGGACCGCGACTGGCTGGACACGCTGTTCGGTCGTCACACGGGAGGCAAGGACGCCATCATCCAGCACGTCCGGCGGCACCGCGATCACCTGCACGTGCGCTTCCACAATGCCCGTGCCCAGGAGTGGGGCCGGATCGCCTACCCGATGCTGGTGAAGGCGGGCCTCGCGCTTGGGCCGACGGTGACGCACCGGGTTCGAAGCGGGGAGACCCTGTCGCACCTGTCGCGACGATACGGAACCAGCACCAGGGCCATCCGGCGGGCGAACGGCCTTCGGAGCACCACCATCCGCGCCGGGCACCGCTACGTGATCCCCATCCGCAAGATCCCCTCCGAGTCCGAGCCCGTCGTGGTTCCTCCGCGGCTGCTACCGCCAGAGCCCGCGCTCGCGGAGGAGGCTGCCGGGGAAGCGAGCGCGATGGAGATCAGCGGGGGATCGGCGGCGACCGGCCGTCCCTGACGCGCTCTCTGCTGGTTGACCCCCGCTCCTCCGACGGGTACCTTCCTCTCAGCCGCTCCGCGCCCCGGCCGGCAGGGCGATTCCCGTGGCGAGCGGCGAGGAGAGGGGACCATGGACCTCGTCGACAAGATTCAGGAGGGGCAGAACTTCCTGGAGAAGATCGCGAGTGCGATCCCCGGCTTCAAGGGCTACCGAGCAAAAGAGCGGCGGCGCGACGCGGATCGGATCAGCCGCGAGCACATGGCGACGGTCCTCGAGGGGGCGAAGAAGGACCTCGACACCCTCTCCGCCAACGCCAGCCGGGTGGGAGAGCTCGACGCAATCAACGACATCGAGACGGCACGCAAGCGGCTCGACAAGGTTGCCGCGCGCATCCGCTACGCGGACCGTGGCTACGCCGGGTTCTTCGATGCGGTCAAGATCGACGACGCCGTTCTCGAGCGGGTCTACCGGTTCGACCTCGCCCTGCTCGGCGGGGTCGAGGAGGCCCGGGAGGCCTCCCAGGCGGCCGGCGCCGCGGCGGGGGGAGTGGGGCCTGCGCTGGAGGGCTTCATCGCCAGGCTCGATGCCCTCGACGCCGCCCTTGCCGAGCGCGAGCAGATCCTGTCGGGCGTGAAGTAGGAGGAATCATGGCCCTTCTCGAGCTGATCCAGTACTTCGACTCCACGGGCTCCGAGATCGTTCACCGTGAGCCGCCCTCCGGGTCGGCGGCCATCAAGTTCGGCGCACAGCTCATCGTTCAGGACAACCAGTGGGGAGTGTTCTTCCGCGACGGTAAGGCGCTCGACGCCCTGCCCTCGGGGCGCCACACCCTCACGACGGTCAACCTGCCGCTGCTCGTCAAGCTCCTGGGGCTGCCGTTCGATGGGGAGTCGCCCTTCCAGGCGCAGGTGTATTTCGTCAGCCGGCAGACGTTCACCGAGCTCAAGTGGGGAACGAAGGAGCCGATCGTGTTCCGCGATTCCGAGCTCTCGATGGTGCGGTTGCGCTCGTTCGGCCGATTCTCCATGCGCGTCGTCGATCCGGGAATCTTCATTCAGCAGCTCGTCGGCACCCGGGGCGTCTTCACGACCGACTCTATCGAAGAGTTCCTGCGGGCGATCTGCGTGGCCCGGCTCACCGACCTGCTGGGCGAGACGCTCAAGACCCTCCTCGACCTGCCCCGCTACTACGACGAGCTGTCCGGGGCGCTCAAGGGCCGGGTCGCCGACGACTTCGCCAAGTACGGCGTCGAGCTCGTGGACTTCCTGATCGGGGCCATCACGCCACCCGAGGAAGTGCAGAAGATGATCGACGAGCGCGCCGGGATGGGCGCGGTCGGCGACATGCAGAAGTACATGGCCTACAAGACGGCCCGGGCGATCGAGGCCGCCGCCGACAACCCGGGCGAGACGGGGGGAGCCGCCGGGCTCGGGCTGGGAGCCGGAATCGGCATGATGATGCCGCAGATGATGGCGGGAGCCATCGCCAAAGCGACCCAGGGAACCCCGCCGGCCGCGGGAGCCCCTCCTGCAACCCCCGGGGCGCCTCCCGTCCCCGGTGCCCCGGCACCCACGGGGCGTCGCGAGATCACGCCGGGGATGACGTTCGACGAGGTGAGGGCGCTGTTCGGGGAGCCGTCCGGGGAAGTCGTCTTCGGCAACAAGGCCCGCTGGAGCTTCGCCGACCTCAGCGTCATCTTCGAGGACGGCAAGGTCACCGAGGTCAAGTTCTAGCCGATCAGCGTCCCTTCGGGAACATCGCCATGAGCAGGCCGATACCCGCCGCGCCGGCGAAGGCGTAGCGGGCCATCTCCCACCGGCCCGCCGGCCGATCGATGCTCTCGCTGATCGTCTCACCCTGGCGAACCGGCTCGTGCTTTTCGAGCTGCTGGGCGGCATAGAAGAAGCCCAGAATCCCCAGCAACATCATGATCCCGCCGAAGTTCCGCATGGAGCCAATGGTACACCCACGAGCCTATAATGATGCATATGACAGACTCCCAGACCGTCCTCATCTTCGGCAAGGACACCTGACCCTATACGACCGAGGCCCGGGAGGCCTACAAGGGGAAGGGGTACACCGTCGACTACCGAAACGTCACGGCGTCCCAGGACGCGCTCTCCGAGATGCTCGAACACTCGGGTGGCCAGCGCAGCGTGCCGGTCATCGTCGAAGACGGCCAGGTGACCCTCGGCTACGGAGGCACCTGAGGGGTGTAGGCCCGGGACCGGTCTGGTCCCGATCCACCCCGTGCCTCCAGAAACCTGTGACGCGGTGAGGTTCGTCGAGCGCCTCGGGCCCCGTTGGTGGGCCGCGTTCCTCGTGCTCGGCGTCGCGACCGTGCTCGTGTTGGCCTCGCTGCGCCTCCATCCGCAGCCGGACGGCCTCGACCTGTCTGTCGAGCGGGTTCCTCTCAACAGCTCCGATCCCGGGCAGAAGCGCGCGGGCCCACTGCGGTTTCGTGGGGGACTGTGGCTGCGTTCCGCCGATCCGCGGTTCGGGGGGCTCTCGGATCTCCGCGTCGTCGAGGACGGGTCGCACCTGATCGCCGTCTCGGACTGTGGGTACGGCTTCTCGGCCACCCTCGTCTACGATGCACGGGGCCACCTCGTCGACCTTCGCGC
>CAXMOH010000205.1:0-3339 GCA_964194855.1 uncultured Hyphomicrobium sp. | reverse complement strand
CGTATCGCAGCACGACACTCTCGAGGGCCGGGGTGTGCCAGTCGGTCACCAATCGGGCAACCAGCGGTCTTCCGATCGCCCCGGTGCCACCCGCAACCAGTATCTGCATTGGATCTCCTCTCCCATCAGGTGTCGCTGATGTCGCCGTCTCCGCACCACACGGCGCTTGGCCACTACTGCGGCGAGACCGCGATCGCGTCGATCTCGAACTCGAGCGACTCCAGGGCCAGGGTAGTGACCGGGATCAGCGTGCTCGCTGGCGGGTCGTCACCGAACACCTCGCGACGCTTCGCGACGAGGTATTGCAGCTTCTCGTCGTCGTGGTTCTTCACCAGGATGGTGATCTTGACGACGTCGTCGACTCCGGAGCCCGCGGCCTCCAGAACCGCGATCAGGTTCTCGAAGGCCCGGTCCACCTGGTGCTCGAAGTCGTTGGGACCGCCTTCGGCGACCCCGATCTGCCCCGCGACGTAGATCACCTCTGCCTCCGGCGCGACGACCGTCGCCTGGGAGTAGCCGTACTGGGTCGTGTCCGGGAGGTGCTCGGGGTTGACGGTCCTCTTCGTTCCTCCCGCGTACGCCGAAACGACTCCTGCCAGCATGGTGACGGCGCAGAGCGCCAACGGCATGGTTCGGGTGGTCATATAAGCCTCCTTGTGGTGTGCTGCGCTCTCTAGCGCAGGGAAATGGCGATCGGCCGGATCGGTGCTGCGTCCGATCCACGCAGCTTCAGAGAGCCGCCGATGAAGGCGAACTCGTAGATGCCGTCCCGGGAGAGTTCCTCGAGGTAGACCAGCTCCAGGATTGGCGTGCCCTGCTGGGCAAGGAGATAGGTGTGGACCGGTACGTAGTTGGCTTCGACTTCCGAGGGGAAGGCCTCGAAGCTCAAGTTGTCGGCTCCGACGATCATGGCGCCTCCCTCTTCGACCAGGAAGCGTGCCGCCGACATCCCCAAGCCCGGGGGGTTCGCCATGTAGGCCTCGGCGTCCTCGTAGAGCCTCATGCGCCCGGTGCGGACGAGGGCCACGTCCCCTTCCTGCAGTTGGACGTCCTGCCTGTCGAGTGCCTGGATCAGGTCGTCGCGCGTCACCCGATACCCGGCCGGCAGCATGTCGACGCCCCGGGCCGCGGCCACGTCGATCAGGACGCCGCGCGCGACGATCGGCGGAATGGTCTCCGCGCCGGCCACCTTCCACCCGCGGTCGCCCAGGTGCTCTCGGGCCCTGAAACCGTTCCAGATCTCCCCATCGAGGCCGAAGTGGCCCAGGGCGTCGATGTGGGTCCCCATGTGCGTGTACAACGAGATGGCGGCACCCGTGTAGCTCACGTGCTCGTTCATGGTCTCGCCGAGGCTGAGGGGATCGTCGATGACGGTGCCGTGCGGCGTGTGGGTCATCCAGAACCGGTAGTGGGGGTCGCCGGCGGCCTGCCAGCTGGGCATCCCGATGAAGTACTCCACGGAGAGGTCGTAGGCTGCTCCGCCTGACACCCGAGCCAGGACCGCGGCTCGTGAATCGGGTGTCATGAGATTGAGCCGACCGATCTCATCTTGACTCCCCCAGGGACTGCGCCCCACCTCCTCAGCTCCTACGACGACGCCCGCGAGGGCAAGAACGGAGAGAAACGTCGCGATTCTCAGCTTCATTGTCGGCCTCCAGACCGTGGTGGACAGACCGGCGCAGACGGTTCCGTCGCCGGATCTCCTGCTCCTGCTTCCCTGTCCGTTTGTCTTGATATCAAGATAGTGCTTCAGTATCTCGATGTCAAGACTCTTGACGTAAAACTTATCCCTGCTATCCTGTTTTGTGTATGGGCGATCTCATTGACCTCGTGATCGACCAGTGGCGCCGCGTCCGTCCGGATCTGGACCCCCGGGGGATGGGGACCTCGGGCCGGGCCCTTCGCGTCGCGAAGCTGCTGGAGCGTCGGACCGAGGAGGTCCTCCGGCCGTTTGGCCTGAGCCTGTGGCAGTTCGACGTCCTGGCGACGCTGCGCCGCACGGACTGCGATCTCTCCCCGGGTGAGCTGCTGGACGCGACGATGCTGACGTCGGGGGCCATGACCCACCGTATCGACCGCCTCGAGGCCGCGAGCCTGGTCGAGCGCCGCCCCGATCCCGACGATCGAAGGGGCGTGCGGGTCCACCTCACCGGAGCGGGACGCCGGCTTGTGGATCGGGCGGTCGAGGCGCGCTTCGAGGAGGCCTCGCGGATCGAGGGCGTTCTCGACCCGGGCGAAGCGGAGACCCTCGCCCGGCTGCTCGCGAAGCTCGAGCTGGGCCTGGCGAATCGACCCGGCCCGGGTGTGCGGGCTGAGTCAGGCGACGACCATCAGCGAGGTTCTCGCCCCCGCTGACGAACGTCTCGCAGGCCCAGGCGCCGGGCGGCGTCGGCGAAGTGTGAGGCGAGGAGCGGGATGTCCTCGCGGCGCTCCCGAAGGGGCGGGACGCGCAGCGGGAAGGCGGCCAGCCGGTGATAGAGGTCGGCCCGGAACGCTCTCGGCGATGGCCTCGGGAAGCGCTGGCAGTTCACGTGGATGAGGGCCTCGTCGCCGCGGGCACACAGCTCCCTCAGGCCCTGAGGCGCGCGGCAACAGCCTCGATCTCGACGAGCCAGCCGGGCCTCATCAACCCGTTCACGACGACCCGGCTGCGTGCCGGCAATGGCGATTCGTGAGGAAAGAAGTCCCGATAGGCCCGGCCGAAACCCTCCAGGTCGATTCCTCCCGGGACGTCTTTGAAGTAGACGACGAGCTTGACGACGCTCTCGAGACCGTAGCCCTTCGACTGGAGGGACCGCTGAATGCTCGAGAGGACGCTCCGCGTCTGTTCTTCCATGTCGCCATGTGCCGCGACTGACTCGCCATCGACGTCGTCACGCACGCGACCGGGTGCGAACCCACTGAGGAACAGAAGGCTCGACCCGGGCGGGACTTCCACCGCCTCGGACCAAGGCGCGACTGCGGCGTGCAGAGCCAGGTTGGGGTCCTCGAGGGGGAACCGACGGATGCCGCCGTGCTGCGTTTCATCCCTGTCTCTCATCGTGTCTCCGTTGTGCCACCCCTAGCCTGAAGCACTCGAGGGTGTCGCGCGGCGATTCGCAGAAGAGCCAGCGCTGGTCCTTCGGGGCTCCGTCGGCCCTGCTCCCAGTTCCGCAACGTGTGCACGCTGATGCCCAGGGCGTCCGCGAAACCCTTTTGGGTCATTCGCACAAACCGCCGCAGGGCGACCACGTCGTCCCCTCCTCGGAACTCGCCGCGCATGAGGCGTTCGCGCTGCCTCCGTGGCATCGCGCGAGCGAATTCTCTCTCGGTCAGCTTCGGGACCCTCTCACTCATCCT
>CAXMOH010000204.1:0-6232 GCA_964194855.1 uncultured Hyphomicrobium sp. | reverse complement strand
CCCCCGGAGAACGGGAGCTCTACATGAGCATCTTCGATGAGCCCCTTGAGCTGCGTCCTCAAGTGGAGGTGCGGGGTTATGCGGCGAAGACGTTTTGGGACGACTTCCGTCGACAGGGGGCCGATGCGCCCGATTCGTTGGCTCCCGGCGGCCGGCCATGAATGCCCCGGCACCCGCCTCTGCCGCCGCCGCAATGACCCTGGGCGAGGGCGCCGGTCGCATTGGCGCGCACCGCTTCTCCCATGAGGCGATGGCGACGGTGTTCGAGGTGATCTGCGTCCACGAGGACGCGGACTACGCGGCCCAGGGGGCTCAGGCCGCCTTCGACCTGGTCGACCGGCTGGAGCGCGAGCTCAGCCGCTTCGTCCCCAACAGCGACGTCTCCCGCATCAATGCCCTCGGCCACGGGCAGACCACCCGGGTGAGCCCGACGACGATGGAGTGCCTGGAGATCGGCTGGCGAATGCACTCCCTGACCGACGGGGTCTTCGACATCTCGATCGGCTCCGGGCTGGACCAGCTCGAGCTCGTCCCCGACCAGCGCGTGGTGCGGGCTCGAGGCGACGGCGTCCGGTTGGACCTGGGGGGCATCGGCAAAGGGTACGCCATCGATTCCGCGGCCGAGCTGCTGGAGGACTGGGAGATCTCGAGCGTCCTCGTCCATGGCGGGTTCAGCTCGGTTCTCGCCCGGGACCCACCCCCGGGACGCGACGGGTGGCCCCTGACCTTGACGGCGCCCGGGCGCGAACAAGACGCCCCGCGGACCCGGATCTCGGCGCGGCACATGGCCTTGAGCGCTTCGGGCACCCGGAAGGGGGACCACGTCCACGACCCGCTGCGGGGCGGAGCCGTGAAGGACCGGGCAGCGTGGGCGGTTCTCTCCCACGGGCCTGCCGCGGACGGAGACTGGCGGGACGCCGGCCGGTGGCCGGCCACGGTTGCCGAGGCGCTCTCGACTGCGTTCATGATCCTGCCAGTGCACCAGATCGCCGAGCTGTGCCACCGGGGCCCGGGACTCGAGGCCTGGCTCGCGGGCGAGGTGCCGGGCAGGGACGAGCCCGGGGTCGACCTTGTCCGGGTGGCCCCGGACCGGACCCTGGCTGGGATCCGACAAACAGGGCTGCCACATGAATCAGACGACTGTCTCGTTGGAGGGGAAACGAAAAGATGCTGAAGCCCATGACACGAAACACCAGACCTGATCGGCGGGCCGGGTCCTTCTCCCGGCGCGCGGCGGGTCTCGCCCTCGGGGCGATCGCCTGCGCCCTCCTCTACCCAGGCGCCGGACTCGCCCAGGGAGGCAAGATGGCGCCACTCCCCATCGAGCTGCCCAAGCCCATGTTCGAAGGGACTCCCCAGAACCTCAACGTGCCCAACGTGGAGAAGCCCCTCGGCCGAGCCCGGGACCCCTTCCTGGCCCCCGCGGGCGTCACGAACGTCGCCCTGGACAAGGCGGTGGACAGCAGCGACCTAGAGCCGATCATCGGCGAGCTCGAGCAGGTCACCGACGGCGACAAGATGGGAGCCGAGGGCAGCTACGTCGAGCTGGGACCCGGGCTGCACCACGTCACGATCGACTTGGGAGAGCCTCACGAGATCTACGCCGTTTTGTTCTGGCACTTCCACAAGGCCGCCCGGGTGTATCTGGGCATCGTCGTCCAGGTGGCAGACGACGCCGACTTCACGAAGAACGTCCGAACGATCTTCAACAACGACAACGACAACTTCTCGGGGCTGGGCGCAGGTTCGGCAATGAACTACGTCGAGACAGCGGAGGGGAGGCTCGTGGACGGGAAGGGGTCGGTGGCGCGGTTCGTCCGGCTCTACAGCAGCGGCAACAGCGCCAACGAGCTCAACCACTACGTCGAGGTCGAGGTCTTCGGCCGCCCGGCGAAGTAGGAGGACAAGATGGCCAGCGAAGACGAGAAGGACAAGGAAGGCGGCACCGCCGAGAACTCCGGGAAGAAGCTCGCCCGTCGCGACGTGCTGCTGGGCCTGTCGACCGTTCCCGCCGCGGGGCTCTTCGGCTATGCCTGGAGCAAACAGCGCGGGTACGAGCAGGTGCAGAAGGAGGCCGCAGCCGCCCCCGACGAGGAGGAGGCCGCGCCCACCGACGTCCCCGAGGTCAACGTGGGCATCATTGGCGTGGGGGCCCAGGGGCAGGTGCTCATCGACTCGATGCTCAAGATCCCCGGGGTGCGCTTCCGGGCGGTGTGCGACATCTGGTCCGAGTACAGCCAGAAGCGTCTCGTCCGGATGCTGAAGAGGTACGACTTCGAGGTGAACGGGTACGAAGACTACCGAGAGATGCTCGACAAGGAGAAGGAGCTCGACGCCGTCGTCATCGCCACTCCCGACTTCTGGCACGCCCCCCAGACCGTGGATTGTCTCCGTGCGGGCAAGCACGTGTACTGCGAAAAGGAGATGTCGAACACCCTCGAGGGTGCCCGGGACATGGTCCTCGCGGCCCGGGAGACGGGGAAGCTGCTCCAGATCGGGCACCAGAGACGCAGCAATCCCCGCTACCAGCACTGCTACGAGAAGCTCATCGAAGAGGCCGGGCTCCTCGGCCGCATCGTCACCGTCAACGGCCAATGGAACCGGGCCGTGTCGCCAGACCTGGGCTGGCCGGAGCGCTATGCCATCCCGGAGCAGCGGCTCAAGCAGTACGGCTTCAAGAACATGGCCCAGTACCGCAACTGGCGCTGGTACAAGGGCCTCGGCGGAGGGCCCATCGTCGACCTCGGGTCGCACCAGATCGACATCTACAGCTGGTTCCTCGGCGCCAACCCGTCTCACGTGGTGGCCAGCGGCGGGCTGGACTACCACGACCCCGCGACCCACGAGTGGTACGACACGGTGATGGCGGTGTACGAGTACGAGACGCCGGCTGGGAAGGCCCGGGCGTACTACCAGACCCAGACCACCAATGGCAGCCTGGGGTACTTCGAGAACTTCATGGGCGACCAGGGCAACCTGGTCATCTCCGAGTCCGAGGCAACCAACCCCGGGGCCCTCTACCGTGCCCCCACCGCCCCGGCGTGGGACGAGTGGGTCCAGAAGGGCTACATCTCGGCGCCCAAGCTCCAGGATCAGCCCGGGGGGGACGGTGAGGCCGTCCTGGACGTTCGCGAGTCGGTCTCGCCCGACGAGCACCGCGTCCCGGTCGTCCTGCGGGACCCGTACCACCAGCCGCATCTGCAGAACTTCTTCGACGCGGTCCGCGGCACGGCGACCCTGAACTGCCCGGCCGAGGTCGGCTACGAGACGGCGGTCACCGTGCTCAAGGTGAACGAGGCCATCGAGGCGAACCAGCGGCTGTCGTTCCAGCCCGGGGACTTCGAGGTCTGAGCGGACCCGCGGCAACCGCAGGGGTGAACATGAACGAAGGCAAACTCTCCAACGTGCAGATGACGACCGTCGTCGTTCTGCGCGTCCTCATCGGATGGCACTTCCTCTACGAGGGATTGTCCAAGCTCACGGCGGAGGGCTGGTCGGCGCAGGGCTTCCTGATGCAGTCTCGCGGTCCGTTCACCGAGCTGTTTCGGTGGATGGCCGCCGACCCGGAACGTCTGGCCCTCGTGAACCAGCTCAACATGTGGGGCCTTACCCTCATCGGGCTCGGGCTCGTCTTCGGCTGCTTCACGCGGCTGGCCAGTGCGTCGGGCATGCTCGTCGTCTTCATGTACTACATGTGCAACCCGCCTTTCGTGGGCTACTTCTACTCGATCCCCACGGAGGGGAGCTACCTGATCGTCAACAAGAACCTCGTGGAGCTCGCCGCGCTGGCCGTCATTTTCGTGACCGGCAGCGGCCGCGCCGCGGGCCTGGACCGGATCATCCACCGCCTGCTGCAGAAGCGGGAGGCCAACGCCGGGGTCCCCGGAGGCAACGATCCATGAGCACGGCGGTCGTGATTCTTGCCGACGGCTTCGAGGAGATCGTCGACTGGGATCCGAGGGCGATGCGCTTCGAGCCCCGTGGCTGAGACCGCTCCGCCTCCTGGACGATCGACCGGATCTCTCCGAGTCCTTGGGATGTGTGTCCTCCTTCCTCTGTGGCCCGCCGCCGCTGACGGAGGCCAGACCACGCCGGCGCCCTCGGTTCGTATTCCGCGACTCGAGACGGCCCCGACCCTCGAAGACTTCGTCTCCATGGAGCCCTCGTCCGACGTGGCGAGATCCATGGCTCGGGTCGACGGATTCCGACAGAACACTCCGCGGGACGGAGACCCTATCTCGCAGCGGACCGAGGCCTACCTGGGCTATGACGACGTGAACGTGTACGTCGTCTTCGTCTGCTTCGATTCGGAACCCGACAAGCTCCGCGCGACCCTCGCCCGGCGCGAGGACATTCTCGGCGACGACAAGGTCGAGATCTTCCTGGACACGTTCAACGATCAGCGTCGGTCCTATGTCTTCACCGTCAACCCCCTCGGGGTCCAGGCAGACGGCACCTGGGTGGAGCAGGAAGGGAGCCAGTACGATCGCTCCTTCGACACGGTCTGGGATTCCGGAGGAACGCTGACTCCGGAAGGCTACGTCGCCTGGATCGCCGTCCCCTTCAAGAGCCTGCGCTTCTCTCCGGAGAACTCTCAGGAGTGGGGGCTGATCCTGGCCCGGTGGATACAGAGGAACAATGAAGGATCCTTCTGGCCCTACGTCACCAGCCGCATCGAGGGGCGCCTCAACCAGGGAGGCTCGCTCCTGGGCATCTCGGACGTCTCGCCAGGCCGCAACCTGCAGCTGATTCCCTACGGGTTCTTCCGTTCGTTTCGGGCGCTGGACGACCGGGACGAGTCGAACCCGCACTACGTCTCGGATTCGGCGGAGTTCGACGGAGGAGCGGACTTCAAGACCGTCTTCCGGGACAGCCTGGTCCTCGACGTCACCGCGAACCCGGACTTCAACCAGGTGGAGTCGGACCAGCCCCAGGTGACGACCAACCAGCGGTTCGAGGTTTTCTTTCCAGAGAGGCGGCCCTTCTTCCTGGAGAACGCCAGCTACTTCGAGACGCCCATCGATCTCTTCTTCAGCCGTCGCATCGTGGACCCGCAGCTCGGGGTGCGCCTCACCGGAAAGGCCGGTCCCTACGCGATCGGAGCGCTCTATGCGAACGATCGGGCGCCTGGGCAACGGGTGACGGAGGACGACCCGCTGTTCGGGGAGAAAAGCCAGAACGCCGTCTTCCGATTGAGCCGTGACGTGGGAAACCTGTCCAGCGTGGGGATGATCTACACGGACACAGAGCTCCAGGACTCGTTCAACCGGGTGGGCGGGCTCGATGGTCGTCTCCGGATCAACCCGAACTGGGTGGCGACGGCGCAGGGGGTCGCCAGCTCGACTCGAACGACCGACGGCGAGGACCTGTCCGGACCGGCCTTCGACGCCGTGCTGACGCGCACCGGGCGGAAGCTCTCGTACGAGGCCGCGTACAACGACCGGAGCCCGGGCTTTCGCACGGCCCTCGGGTTCCTCCCGGGCTCCCGGGGCCGCGCTCGTCCGGGACGGGCCCGGAACGTGGCCCTGCCCCTCCGGCCGGACTTCCGGGGCCTGCGGCAGACGCTGAGCTACCGCTTCCGGCCCGAAGGAGACACCCTGATCTCGTGGGGGCCGGATGCGACCTTCCATCCCTCGTGGAGGCACGACGGCTCCGCCCTGGACACCCTCTACAACGTCAACATGAGCGCGGAGCTCATCGGCCAGACGTCCGTCGGGGCGTTCTACACCGGCCTGGTCGAGCGGCTCCACCCCGACGATTTCCCCGATCTCGCCGAGGAGACCCGCTACTCCAGCGGCCGAACGGGCGTCTACGCGAGCAGCCGGAGGCTGTTCCGCACGCTGAGCTTCTCCGGGGAGTACGCCTGGGGAACGGTCATCAACCTCGTGCCCCCCGAGGGAGTGGAGCCGGAGCTGGCGAGCTCCGATGAGGCGACGCTGGGGTTCACGTGGTATGCCACCCGGTCGATCAGGCTCGAGGGGACTTACCTGCTTTCCCGCGTGTCCGAGCAGTCCACCTCAGAGCGTGTGTTCGACAACCACATCGCCCGAGCCAAGCTGAGCTGGCAGCCCACGCTACAGCTCAGCCTGCGCTCGATCGTTCAATACGACACCCTCGTGGCCAATCCCCTGCTGACCTCCCTGGAGACATCAAAGAACTTGAACGTCGACCTCCTCGCGACCTATCTGGTGAATCCGTGGACGGCTCTCTACATCGGCTACAACAACAACCA
>CAXMOH010000203.1:0-4867 GCA_964194855.1 uncultured Hyphomicrobium sp. | reverse complement strand
CCGGCGTCGAGGAGTGCCTTGAGGTTGGCGTCCCCCTCCGGGCTGCCTCCCACCCGGTGGGTGGAGCCGAACGCCGTGATCTTCGTATTGGCCCACTCGATGTCCCGGGCCCGCTCGAAGAACTCCGCGTCCTTGGGGTTCGAGCCGGGCCAGCCGCCCTCGATGAAGGTGACTCCCAGCTCGTCCAGGCGACGGGCCACGCGGATTTTGTCGTCGCAGGACAGGGAGATCCCTTCGCGCTGGGTCCCGTCCCGCAGGGTGGTGTCGTATATCTCGATCATGGAGCCTCGTATTCTATCCGCTTACGGGGGTGCCGGGGACCCCGCCGGGCGCCAGAGGCCGCGGCTGGGTGGGACCGGGCGACGGGGTCACCAGGCCATCCAAGGGGTTGGAGGCGGGTCACTTCGGCGTGGCGTCCAGGATCTCCAGGCACTCGAGGACGGCTCGGCCGTTGTGGTAGGGCGACTTCCACGGGCCCGATTTGTTCTGCTGCGTCCCGGTCCCGATCATCGCGTGCCAGTCGCCGCGGGCCCAGTCCGCCTGCTCCTCCACGATCCACTGGAGCGTCTTCTCGAAGACGCCGTAGTACTTCTCGTCCCCGGTCAGCCGGTACATGAAGATACCTGAAGTCAGGCCCTCGGCCTGGACCCACCAAGACTTCGATCGGACGTCGGCGGGCTGTCGAAACGGGCCGGTGTAGAAGAAGCCCCCGTGCTCGGCATCCCAACCGTACTGGAGGGAATACGCGAAGAGGGTCTCGTACAGGTCCAGGAGCGGGCCGTTGGAGATCCCGGTGGCGTTGCAGGCCTCGATGAGCAGCCACACGTTCTCGATGTCGTGCCCGTAGGACACGCGCTTGTCCCGTTCTCCCATGAGCGGTGTCCAGTCTCTCTCGTACCGATCGGTGCAGGCCCCGAGGTCCTTACGCACCACCGCGTTGCTCTCGACGAAGATCAGCTCCGCGAGGCGCTCCCGGACCAGCTCGTCCCCGGTGACCTCGAAGTACGTCGTGAAGGCCTCCATGAGGTGGAGGTGGGTGTTCATCAACTTGCGCCCAAGGACGCGGTCCCGTCCCATCATGGCGCCGACGCGGGGCAGGTCTGCGGGATCGCGGCTCCAGTTGCGGGGAAAGAGCTCGAGGTAGCCTCCGTGCTCCTTGTCGTGGGCCTTCTCCTCGAGGAGCGCGAAGAGCTCCTTTGCCAGCTCGATCGCCTCGGAATCCTTCGAGGCGCGGATGTACTCCGCCAACGCGTAGAGCCCGAAGCTCTGCCCGTACAGGTGCTTCTGTGGCTCGACGGCCTCGGAGCCGTCGCTGCTCACGGCCCAGTAGAATCCGCCGTGCTCGTGGTCCCACATCTTCGTCTTCAGGAAGCGGAACCCGTGGCGCGCGGCCTCCAGGTGCTCGGGCTTCCCGTACTTGCTGCCGTGAAGACGCGAGAAGAACCAGACGGTCCGAGCCTGGGTGACCAGGGCCTTGTCGGCAGGCCCGAGCCAGTGCCCCTCGGCGTCGTGGTTGAGCCGGTAACCCCCCTGCTCCTCATCGAGGACCCCGGGGTACCAGAAGGGCAGGATGTTCTCGAGAAGAAGCTTCTCGAGGAGGGCGCGGGTCTCCGTTGGGTTGTACCGGCGTTCGGGCGTGGGCGGGACGAGGCGAACATTGCGAAAGACCGCCTGCTCGACCACCTCGGGATTGTGGGAGCAGAGGAACAGGCCCACGTAGACCTCTTCGCCGAGGTCGAGGTCGGTGACCTGGCTGGTCTGGAGGGGCTCGCCGAGGCGCGCGGCGGAGACCGTGATCGTGGTGCCCTTGCGCTCGATCTGGAGGACGTCCGCCCCGGTCACCTCCGAGACAACCTCCTCCGTCTCCGCCCCCGGCGTCCGGCGGTACTGGAGCGAGGTGAGCCCATCGCCGTGGAGCACGGCGTCGGCGTACGGCGCGTCCGCGTCGAGGCTCGTCCGCACAATGACGCCGGCCTTGCGGTGTGGATCGACGCCCTCGCCCACGAAGCCCACCTGGGCCCGCAGGGTGAAGTCCCCCGTGAGGCGCGTCCACACGAAGTGGAGCTCATCCCGCGAGCCCCACATGTTCACGCCGGCGGCGGACAGCCGATACTCCTCCTTTGCGGCGTCCCAGGTGGCCGAACCGGGGAGCGCGGGCCCGCCGACGTCTCCCGACTCCTGGAACTGGCCGAGCGGGCCGGTCTGGGCGTAGACGACCGGGCCACCCAGGCACAGGCAAACCGCGGCCAGGGCCGCCACGAACCCCGAGAAACGAATGAGTGAGAGGTCGACGGGCATTCTGCGCCTCCACACCAGAGAGCCTCCAGCGGATCGTCCCACGGCCCGCGGCTCTCTCAGGCTCCCTCAGTAGTCGTCCTGGTGAAACGCCCCGCTCACGAACTCGAGGACCGTAGGCAGGGCGTCTCTCCAGTACGTCCAGTCGTGTGCGCCGTCTCGAATCCGAAACTCGTGGGGGATCTCCTTCTTCCGCATGGCGATGTGGACCAGGGAGTTCCCCTCGTACAGGAAGTCGTCGTCGCCGCAGTCGATGTACCACCGAACGGACTTCACCTTGTCGACCGCCACCGTGTCGAGGAGATCCAATACGTTGTGATCCTTGTTGTGCGCGGCGATCTCCTCTAGCGTGTACTCCTGCCCGCGGCGGGAGTACATCTTCTTCGTCTCTTCGAGAGTGCCGACTCCGGTGCTGGCGCTCAGCGGAGCGGCGCTCGAGAACATCTCCGGTCGGTGCAGGGCGTACATGAACGCGCCGCCGCCGCCCATGGACAGCCCGGCCACGGAGCGATAGCGCCGATCGGTCTTCACGCGGTAGGTCTTCTCGATGTACGGGATCAACTCCTCGAAGAAGAAGTCCTCGTACCGCCACTCTCCGTCCGGGGAGTTGAAGTAGCCGCGCCGGCCGGTGTCGGCGTCCGGCATCACGATGACCATGGGAGTGGCCTCGCCGGAAGCGATCGCCCGGTTGGCAATGCGGTGGACTTCACCGAATTGGATCCAGCCCGTCTGGTCGTCTCCGCTCCCGTGGAGGAGGTACAGCGCGGGATAGCGACGCTCGGAGCTGTCGTAGTCCGGCGGCAGGTAGATGGCGTACTTGCGCTCTCCTCCCAGGATGTCGCTGTGGAGCGACAAGTCGTCGAAGACCCTGCCGGATTGAGCCAAGGCCGCCGAGTGCAGCACGGCGAACACGACGATGGACAGGGCGATTCTTCGAGCCATTGAATTGGTCTCCCAGGAGAGCCCCGGAGCCCCTCAGCCTCGGGCTCCGGACGGCGCGGCCCAGTCTACTTCGAAGCCCGCCGGGGAGGTTGCATGGCACCGCCGGGCGGTCCATCCTGAGGCAGGAACGGGGCGGAGGTCAGGATATGGCTGGAGTGTCGCAGGAAGCCACCCGGCGGGGATTTCTCAAGGCCGCCGGCACGGCCCTCGTCGGTGCTGCCGCTATCGGACGGACGGCGAGGGCCACCTCTGGCGTGTCGGCTGAATCTCACGTGGCGACGCTCTTTGGAACCCTGACCCCGGAGCAGCGAAGCGAGGTCGCGTTTTCCTGGGATCACCGGGACCCTCGCCGCGGCCTGCTCCGGACCTTCGTCGCCAACAACTGGCGCATCACCCGCCCGTCGATCGACAGCGACTTCTTCACATTGGACCAGAAGGACCTGATCCGCTCCATCTACGAGAGCCTCTACAGCCCCGAGTGGGTGCCCCGGGTCGACGCGCAGCTGGCTGACGATGCCGGCGCGTGGGGACGCCACCAGAGCATCGCGATCTTCGGCACTCCAGGCGAGGATCGCTTCGAGCTGGTGATGACCGGGCGGCACCTGACGATACGCTGTGACGGGAACTCGACCGAGCACGTGGCTTTCGGTGGACCCATCTTCTACGGCCACGCGGCGGACGGCTTCTACGAGGGGCCGAAGCACCCGGGGAACGTGTACTGGCCCCAGGCGATCGAGGCGAATCGCGTGTTCGAGATGCTCGACGGCGCCCAGCGGGAGAAGGCGCTCGTCGCACGGCGACCCCGGGAGCAGGCCGTGGCGTTCCGAGAGCCCGGCTCGTTGCCGGGAATCGGCATCGCCGAGTTGAGCGCCGACCAGAAGACGCAGATGCAGAAGACGCTGACGGCTCTTCTCGAGCCCTATCGGGCCGTCGATCGTGCCGAGGTGCGCGCGTGCCTCGATGCGCGAGGCGGCCTGGATCGTTGCTCGTTGGCTTTTTTCGAAGCCAACGACACGGGGGACGACGGCGTCTGGGACAACTGGCGTCTCGAGGGACCGTCGTTCGTCTGGTACTTCCGGGGCTCGCCGCACGTTCACGTGTGGGTGAACGTGGCGAGCGATCCGAGCGTCGCAACGAACTCAGGCTAGGAAACGCCGCCCAGCGTGTAAGATCTCCCCGGCCACGGCCAGAGAGGAGAGATCTCATGGGGCGGCACGTCACCAGTTTCGCAGCCGGGCTCGCAGCGGCCCTGCTTGCCGGGGGATGCACCACCGAAGCTCAGGCCCCCAAGAAGCCCAACTTCGTGGTGATCTTCGCCGACGACATGGGCTACGGAGACCTCGGGGCGTTCGGCCATCCCGAGTTTCGGACGCCCAACCTCGACCGAATGGCCGCCGAAGGCCAGAGGTGGACCCAGTTCTACGTGGCCGCGGCCGTGTGCACGCCCAGCCGGGCCGCGCTGCTCACCGGGCGCTACCCGGTTCGCAACGGGATGGCCTCGGACACCCGGCGGGTCCTGTTTCCCAACTCCGGTGGTGGCCTCCCCGCGGAAGAGATCACCATAGCCGAGGCGCTCTCGGATGCCGGCTACGTGTCCGGGGCGTTCGGCAAGTGGCATCTCGGTCACCTG
>CAXMOH010000202.1:0-4320 GCA_964194855.1 uncultured Hyphomicrobium sp. | reverse complement strand
GCCTCGGGGTTGGTGGTCAGCAGGCCCATGAGCTTCTCCCGGAAGCGGAAGCCCTCGCCGTTCGAGCGTTCGTTCAGCACGGAGCCGAAGGTCACGTGGAGGATCTCCCGGGCGTCGAACTCCTCGAGGAGCGAGGCGAGGCCGGGCTCGGGCACCTCGTTCGCCGGCCGGGCCCGGTCGAGGCGCGCCGAGACGTGGTAGCTCGCGCGGTCGGTCTCGTACCTCTCGCGAGCAAAGCCATAGATCTCCCGGAAGAGAGACGGATCGATGGCGGCCACCGTCCGCAGGGCCTCGAGGTAGCTCGTGCCCGCGGTCTTGAGGTGAACCAGCCCGCGGGTCTGGCGGGCGGCGATGGGGTACACGCTGAACTTGTCGGAGCCGGAGTGCAGGCTGAGCTTGTAGGGCCCCAGGTGGCGGGCGATGGCCGCGTGGGCAGCCAGGTCCGCCTCGAGCTCGTCCAGGTCGCCGATGTAGTCCACGCCCTTCTCGAAGCGTCCCACGAAGCGCGGCGCGAGGCTTGCAAAGCGCACGCCCAGCCGCCCAAGCTCGCTCGCCACCCAGTAGTGCTCCGCCGGCGCGGTGGGCGTCTCGGTCTCGTCGACCGAGACCTCGAGCTCGACATCGCGACCACCGGCGACCTTGCGCAGGTGACGCTCCATCCGGGCGACGTGGGCCACGGCCCGTCCGTACTTCGCCGCCGCCCTCGAGAGGGTGATCTCGTCGAGCAAGAGCTCGTGATCCTCGACGACCACCTTCCGGTCGAGGTAGCGGGCTCGGAGCTGGTCTTCCGTGTCCTCCAGCCCGGCCCACGGCAGCGCCGAGACCGCGGCTCGCAGGGTCGCGATGTCGGCCGCGTCCGCCGAGGAGCTCACGTGGTCGCCGGGGTCGATGGTGAACAGCGAGAAGCCGGCGGCGACGCACGAGTCGATGTCCTCGGGTGTCTTCAAGTGATCGGCGTCCGCGCCCACTCCTTCGCGCCACCCCTCACCGAAGATGCCCCAGGTCGCGTCGTCCATCACCTCGATGGGAGTGCGCCCGGTGCGGGACATCTCCCGGATGGACTGCTGGGCGAAGATCGGTCGGACACCCGATCCCGCAGCCCGAACGGCACGGACGTGACCGGGGGTGGCGAGACCGAGACGATCTCCCAGCCCGGCCGAGGTGGCTGTTCCAAGAGGCTGGGGACGGAGCCACGGCACGTGGGACCGGAGGCCCGCGGCGTTCCGCGCGCCCGCTGGTCCGACGAGCAGGGTCCCGCGAGCGTCGCTCTCCGTCCGACCCTCGAAGTCGTCCAGGAGAGCTTCGTCGCCGGGAGGCACGAGCGCCACCAGCTGGTCCTCCTCGCCCGTGCGCGCCAGCGCCCACTCGACGCCACCCTCGGTCGTGCGCGAGCGAGGCAGGAGGTCGAGATTCAGCTCGTCGAGGCGGCTCTTCATGGAGGTCCCTGGGGTCAGGCACCGGGCGACCCCTGAGAGCGAACGAGGCGCGCGGTGTCGGGAAGCTTAGGCCGAAGGCCTTTCCTGGTCAAGTGGCTGGTATGACCGATTTCGGGATGGGCTAGGCTACTCCTCGTGGTGGATTTGATGGCCGAGCCCTCCGAAAGCGGGTCTCCAATCGAGGCACTCACGGGATATGTCGCTGTTCAAAAACAGCTTGACAGGGGCGGCAGAGAGCGATAAAAGTCCGCCCCAGGATCACATCAAGGAAGAGAGTGGTATGACCAATAAGCGCAAAGCCTCCTCACGCCGCCTTCCCGCCGCCGTCTTTGCCGCGAGCCTCCTGGTGGGCCCCGCGGTCCCTCGCGCCACTGGAGCCCAGGTCGACGTCGCGCCTCGGCCGGACGAGCGGCGCGTGGACGTGCAGATCGGAGGAGCGCCGTTCACCTCCTACATCTGGCCGGAGCGACTGGCGAAGCCCGTGCTGTTTCCCATCCGCACTGCCGGCGGGACCCTCGTCACACGGGGCTTCCCCCTCGAGCCGCGGGCGGGAGAACGGGTGGACCACCCCCATCAGGTCGGCCTCTGGCTCAACTACGGGGACGTCAACGGCGTCGACTTCTGGAACAACTCGGAGGCCCTCTCGCCCGAGGAGGCGGCGAAGATGGGCACGATCCATCATCGCGGGATCAGCAGCGCGACCAGTGGCGCCGACGAAGGAATCCTGGAAGTCGAAGCGGACTGGGTGATGCCCGACGGGAGCACGGTCCTGAAGGACACCACGCGATACGTCTTCCGCGGGACCGAAGACACCCGCACCATCGACCGGATGGCGACGCTGGCCGTCCCAGCCGGCGGCGGGCGCGTTCTCTTCGCCGACAACAAGGAGGGCGCCCTCGGGATACGGGTGACGCGCGCGCTCGAGGAGCCTTCGACGAAACCCGAGGTGTTCACCGACGCCAGCGGCAAGCCCACGACGGTGGCCGCCATGAACAACGAGGGCGTCAACGGCGTCTACGCGAGCAGCGAGGGGCTGACGGGCTCGGCGGTCTGGGGCACGCGGGCGCGCTGGGTGGCGCTCTCGGGCCGAGTCGACGACGAGGACGTGGTGCTGCTCGTGCTCGATCACCCGGGCAACCCCGGCTACCCCACGTACTGGCACGCCCGGGGATACGGACTTTTCGCGGCGAACCCGCTGGGCCAGAAGGTCTTCTCCGAGGGGAAAGAGGAGCTCAACTTCGCTCTCGAGAAGGGCCAGAGCACGGTATTCCGCCACAGGGTCGCCGTCCTCCGTGGGCCTTTCTCCGCCGAGCGTGCCGAGGCCGCCTGGAAGGCGTTCGTCGCGGAGTACCCGGAGTAGGGTGCCGCTCCGGGTCGGCTTCATCGGCGGGGGCGGGATCACCGAGACCCACGCGCGGGCGGCAGGAGACTGTCCGGACCTGGAGATCGCCGGCTTCTGGGGCTCCAACGAAAAGAAGATCTCGGCCCTCGCGGCGGAGCACGGCGGGCAGGCCTTCGGGCGACTGGAGGACCTGCTGGGCGTCGGTTTGGACTTCGTCGTGATTGGCAGCCCCTCCGGGCTCCATGCCGAGCACGGTCTGGCCGCCGTGGCTCGGGGCGTGCACGTCCTCGTGGAGAAGCCGATCGACGTGACCACGGAGCGCGCGGACGCGCTCATCGAGGCGGCCGAGGGAGCGGACGTGAGACTGGCGGTTCTCTTCCAGGACCGTCTCAGGCCCGCCCTCGTGCGGCTCAAGGAGGCCGTCGATCAAGGCGTGCTCGGACGACCGCTCCTCGCCTCGGCCCGGGTGAAGTGGCACCGCCCACCCGAGTACTACTCCGCGTCGCGCTGGAGAGGCACGCGAGACCTGGATGGCGGGGCCGCGCTAATCAACCAGGGCATCCACACCGTCGACCTGCTGGTGTGGCTGCTCGGACCGGCGACCCGCGTGCGCGGGCTCACCGCGACGAGCGTCCACGAGATCGAGGGTGAGGACGTGGCGCTGGCGCTCGTCGAGCTCGAGTCGGGCGCCGTGGCCACCCTCGAAGCCACCACCTGTGCCTGGCCCGGCTATCCGCGCCGCGTCGAGATCAGCGGCACCGAGGGCACGGTGACGGTCGAGGGCGACGACGTGGTGGCCGCCGACCTGCGCACCCCACGGCCGGATCTGCTGGTCCCGGGCGGCGAGGCGATCTCGGGAGCCTCCTCGCCCAGGCTCGAGAGCGCCGCCGCTCATCGTCGTATGCTGGAGAACTTCGCCCAGGCCATCCGGACGGGCACGCCCCCGGCGTGCGACGGACGCGAGGGTCGGCAGAGCCTCGCCGTGGTCGAGGCCATCTACCGAGCAGCCCGAGGGCAGGGCGTGGAGTTGAGGTGAGGGCCATCGCCCATGCCGCCACGGGCGAGCGCGTGGCGGAGCACGTCCGCCAGCTTATCGAGACCGGCGGGCTCCAGCCCGGGGATCGTCTCCCAGGGGAGCGGGACCTGGCCCGCAGCCTCGGGGTCAGCCGGCCCACCGTGCGCTCGGGCCTCAAGGCGCTGGAGGCCATGGGGGTCGTCCTCTCGCGGCCCGGCGCCGGGACGTTCATCGCCGACGGTCCCCCCGACCTGGGCCGGGAGCCGCTCGGGCTCCTGGCGGCTCTGCACGGGTTCACACCCGACGAGATGTTCGAGGCGCGCCGCGTTCTCGAGGTCGGCGTGGCCGGCCTCGCTGCCGAGCACGCGGCTGCCGAGAACTTGACTTCGATGGCGGAGGAGCTGAGCGAGATGTTCGCGGCGCTCGAAGACCCGCGGGCGTTTCTGCTGCACGACGTGCGATTCCACAGGGCGCTGGCGTCCGGGTGCGGCAACAAGGTGCTGGCCGCCCTCGTCGAGATGGTGGCC
>CAXMOH010000201.1:0-3561 GCA_964194855.1 uncultured Hyphomicrobium sp. | reverse complement strand
GCCTGCAGCTCGCCAAGGTGTACGAGCACGCCCGTAACTGGATCGGCGCGGTCGAGCAGTACCGCGCCCTGCAGGAGCTCGCACCTGGAGAGCCCGAGTATGTGTACGGGCTCGGCCGGGCCTATCTCCGTCTCTCCGAGTGGTGCCTGAGCGAGCTGCAGGCCCTCGACTCGGGTCAGGCCCGGCTGCAGCAGAGCCTGGGGCACCACTACCGGGTGCAGGGCCGCCAGGATCTGGCCCTGCGCGCCTTCGAGCGGGCGATCGAGGCGGATCCCACCCTGCCCGAGGTCCACCTGGCCATGGCCCAGATCCACATGGAGCAGAAGCGGTGGGCCGAGGCCCGCCGGGAGATCGAGCGCGAGCTGGCCCTGGTCCCCGAGAGCGCCGGGGCGCGGGCGTTCGCGCGGCAGCTCCGGGCCCTGGAGACCGCCTCGCCTTGAGGGAGACCTCGCCGCGGGGTCTGAGGCCCCGCTACTCCGAGGCGGGAGCCAGCGGCCCGATCTCGACCCGTCGAAACTCGACCTCGGTGCCCTCGGCCTGGATCGCGATCTTGCCACGGTCTGCCGTGGAGTCGAAGCCGTCGTTGACGAGATCGCCATTCACCCACACCGTAACGGACCGCCCGCGGGCTTCGACCGCCATGGTGTTCCACTCCCCGAGGGGCTTCTCGGAGCCGTCCGTGAGGTTGAGGACGCGACGCGCGTCGCCCTCGGCCCCTCCCCACTTCTGACCGTCTTTGCGCGGACGGCGGGCCTCCATGTCGGGGACCTTGATGTCCTCCTGGATGCACCAGAAGTCGCCCGCATCGCCGCTGTTCATCTGCACCTCGATGGACTGAGGGAACATCTTGTAAAGCGCGCGGGGCGTCGAGGAGTGGACCAGCACCCCGCAGTTGCCGCCCTCGCCGGGAAACCTGTACTCCACCTCGAGCCGATAGTCGCGGTACGTCTTCTTCGTCACCAGGTGGCCCGGCGGCTTGCCGAGGCTGACGAGCATGCCCCCGCGGACGATGAAGCTGTCCGGAGCCCCCTCGTCCGCGTCCCGGGCGGGAACGTCGGCTTCCCAGCCGGAGAGATCGGTGCCGTTGAACAGCGGCGTCACCCGATCGGGGACGCTCGCCGGGTCACCGGCTGCAGCGAGAAATGCGAGAACGGTGAGCAGAGTCGCTGAGCGCATGGTGGGCGAATCCTAGCACGGCCGGGAATTGCGGAGACCGCGATTCCAGCTCGCTCCTCAGGGAACGGCGGCGTCGGAACCGGCGGGCGTGAGTTCCACCACGCCGCGCGCCTGGTCGATCTCCAGCCCCGTGTCGACAGCGGGTACCTCGTACGCCACGGTGGGGCCGCCGGCCCAGCGGACCTCCAGGCGCTCCACCCGGGTGGCCGAGCCCAGGCCGAAATGCACGCGCCGATCGGACTGGGACATCACGCTCCGACCGCTCGCCACGTCGCGGCGCTGGCGACCGCCGCCGGCGGTCAGGAAGATCACCGAACCGGTGGCGTCCCGCGGGCAGCCGGCGGCCGGGTCGCCCACGAGGCGGATCCTGAGCCAGTGGCCGGCCCGGTGGCCCCCGTCGTTCCGCAGCAGGAGCGGGGCGCCGTCGACGGGGCTCACCACCACGTCGAGGTCGCCGTCGTTGTCGAGGTCGCCGGTGGCCGAGCCCCGCATGGACCGGGTCACCGCCAGGCCGTCGCCCCCTTCGCGGCCGACCTCCGTGAACTTCCCGTTCACGTTCCGGAAGAGCTGGGCCCGCTGCTCGTAGGAGGTTCTCCAGTCGAACTGGTCGACGAACGGGTAGACGTGCCCGTTGGCGATGAACAGGTCCAGCCAGCCGTCGTTGTCGTAGTCCATGAAGTTCGTACCCCAGCCCACGAACGGGATGACCGGGTGGCCCAGTCCCGCCGGGTAGGTGGTTTCGGAGAAGAGCCCGTTACCGTCGTTGTGGTAGAGGATGTTCGCGTCGTTCTCGAAGTTCGTGACGTGCAGGTCGACGAGGCCGTCCCGGTCGTAGTCGCCCACGGCAACGCCCATGTGGGACTGCTCCTGGCCGGCCTCGTTGAAGGCGGCTCCAGAGGCATAGCTCACGTCCTCGAACGTGCCGTCGCCGCGGTTCCGGTATAGGTAGTTCGGAGTGGAGTCGTTGGCCACGAAAAGGTCGAGCAGCCCGTCGTCGTCGAAATCGAGCCAGGCCACCCCGATCCCGTAGAGGCCGGTCGGGTCGGCGACCCCCGCCTGCGCGCTCACCTCGGTGAACGTCCCGTCGCCGCTGTTGCGAAAGAGGTGGTCGGGAGCGGCCGGGAGACCCCGCGGGCCGCACATGGCGGGCAGGCCGCGGTACGTGCAGTACATGGCCCCGGGGCGGTAGTCGGCCTGCATGCCCCGGGGGGTTTCTTCGGGCGAAGCCTCGGGCCGGCTATCGCCGGCGGCGACGGCGCTCGACGGCGAGGGAGGAAGCCGATCGAGATCGAAGAGCAGGTAGCCGGCGACGAAGAGATCCAGCAGGCCGTCGCCGCCGTAGTCGCCGAACGCGCAGCCGGTGGACCAACCCCCGAGGCCCACCCCCGCGGCCGTGGCCACGTCGGTGAACGTGGCGTCGCCGTCGTTGCGGTAGAGGCGGTTCTGCCCGAAGTTCGTGACGTAGAGGTCCTCGTCGCCGTCGTTGTCGTAGTCTCCCGTGCACGCGCCCTGTCCCCAACCCAGGTTGGCGACGCCGGCAGCGTCGGTGACGTCGGTGTAGGTGCCGTCCCGGTTGCTCCGAAAGAGGGCGGAGGACGGGGCGTCCTCCTCGCCCCGCAAGGCTTCGAAGGAGGCCCCGTTGGCCAGGTAGACGTCGAGCCAGCCGTCGCCGTCGAAGTCGAAGAGGGCGACGCCACCGCCCTTGGCCTCCAGGATGTAGTCCTTGGCCGCGGTTCCCGAGATGCGGCTGAAGGCGGCCAGCCCGGCGGGACGAGCGACCTCGGCGAAAGTGACCCCGGAGGCGGCATCGGGCGAGGATGGGGGAACCACCGTCGGGGGAGCGGGAGTACCGTCGGCCAGGAGCAGGAGGAGCGGAAGGCCGAGCGCGAGGGGGTGTCGCAGGGTCGTGCCAGAGACGGTTCTCATGGGAGTGGGTGGGATTTCCTCTCGCTGACGCGGGCCTGGCTGACCTCGCAGCCCGTGCCGAAGGTCAGACTGCGTCGAGGCCGGATCTTTTGCACCACGGTCTCCTAGCCCTCCTGCCGTAGGAGCTCCTGCACCTGGGCGAGCGCTTCTTCGGCCTCTCGGGTCCGGCCGAGGGCCTGGTAGGCGTGTGCCAGGTGGTAGTAGGCCTGACGCATCCGGGGCTCCAAGCGTGCGGCGGCCTCCAACTCGGTCACGGCCGACTCCACCTGCCCAGTCTGCAGCAAGGAGATCCCCAGCGCCAGGTGCGCCGGCGCAGAATCGGGCGCCGCGCGAAGCGCCCGGCGGAAGAACCCGACGGCCCGGGCGTGCTCTCCGCCGAAGGCGTCGAGGGCACCGAGGCCGTAGAGGGCGTCGTAGTTTCCCGGCGCCCGTTTGAGCGCCCGGGAGTAGTAGGGCGTA
>CAXMOH010000200.1:0-10750 GCA_964194855.1 uncultured Hyphomicrobium sp. | reverse complement strand
GAAGCTGACCACGCTCTGGGAGACGTCGTCCTCGGTGACGATCAGGTCGTCCTCCGAGATCCCGGAGACGGGATTGCCCTTCTTGTCGGTCACGACGAGATCCACGATGACCTGCTCGACCTCGACGGTGAAGGTGGGGGGCGGCGGCTCCTGAGCGTCGGAGGGCGCCGTCCCCGCCTCCTGGGCCAGCAGGGTTGGCAGTCCGGCCAGGACCAGTACCGATGTGACGAAGAGGACGCGGAGCATGTCTTTCAAGGCGCCTTGATCCAGACGTGCCCGTCCTCGAGCTTGACCTCGTGGCGCGGGATGCACAGATCCCGGCTCGCGACGTTCTCCCCGGTGGTGACGTCGAAGGTCCAGTTGTGCCACGGACAGCTCACCTCTTTCCCCTCGACGAAGCCCTCGCCCAGGGGACCCCCCCGATGGGGGCAGCGCCCGGAAAGGGCGAAAAAGGCTCCCTCGACGTTGAAGAGCGCGACCGGTTGACCCTCGACCTCGACCTGGAGTCCCTGCCCAGGAGCGACTTCGGACGCGGCGATGACCTTGACAAAGTCGGACATGGGCTTGGCTCCCGAGATCTCCCGAAGCTTCAGTTTATACCAGCCGGTCGAGAGGCTACCCGGCCGCCCCGGCACCTGCGTGGCCGGCGGCCACGGCTTCGAGGACCACCTCGAGGGGACGCTCCTCGAGGGACTCGAGAACGAGGTCCACCGCGGGGCGGGCGAGGGAGCGCGTGAGGGCGTTCGGCACCGCCACGCACCGCATCCCCGCGGCCAGGGCCGCTCGCATGCCGTTGGGGGAGTCCTCGAAGACGATGCAACAGGCAGCTGGAATCCCCAGGCGACGGGCCGCCAGGAGGAAGAGCTCCGGGTCGGGCTTGACGTTTGCGACGTCGTCGCGGGCGACCACGACCTGGACGAGCTCCCGGATGCCGCGGCGGCTCAGCCAGCCCTCGACCCAGCCACAGGAGCTGCTCGAGGCCACGGCCCGGGCGAGCCCGAGCCGTCGTGCGTCACCGAGCACCGCCTCGACTCCCGGGAGGAGCGGCTGCGGATCGCACATCCGGGCCGAGGCTTCCCGTACCTCGCTCTGAAGCGCCTCGCGCGGCAGCGCCTCGCCGACGAGGGATTCCAGGTGGCCGTGGGGATCGAACCCGCCATGCGTGCCCAGGGAATGCTGCCACACGTCGAGCCCGAGGGACTGTCCGCGGCGCTCGTAGGCGCCGCGCCACGCCTCGTAGATCGGTGTCTCGGTGTCGACGATCAGCCCGTCAAAATCCAGGATGATGGCTTCTATCTTCAGAGGTTCCTCGTCAGGTGATCGATCGTCCGCTCCCAGCTCCGCACCGTCGCGTCGCGATCGTACACCTCGGGTCGATCGTCGTTGTAGAAGCCGTGAGAGGTTCCGGGGTAGGTGTGGAACTCGAACGCCTTGCCGCGACGCGACAGCTCGGCCTCGAGCGGGGCGATATTGCGGTTGGCGAGCTCATCGTCCTCCGCCCATTGGCCGAGCACCGGGGCGGTGAGGCCGTCGAAGTCGAACTCGACTTTCGGGTGAGCGCCGTTGTAGAGGATGCAGGCGGCGACGTCTTTCGGGTTGGAGCACGCCGCCAGGAGGCTCAGTGCGCCTCCCATGGAGAAGCCGACGGTGGCGACCGGGCGGCCCGTCACGAAGCGAAGGCGCTCGATGGCACCCTTGAGGTCCTTCCCCGCGGCCTCCAGGCTCAGGGCCATGCGGAGCTTCCTGGCCTCGTCGGGCGATTCGGTGGTCGTGCCGCGGTAGAGGTCCGGGGCGAGGGCGTGGAAACCCTCGGTGGCGAATTCGTCGGCCACACGCTTGATGTGGCCAGCGAGTCCCCACCACTCGTGGATCACGACGACCCCGCGGCCCCGGGCCTTGTCGGGCGCGGGTATCGCAAGGTAGCCTGGCGCGGCTTCCCCATCCGAGGGGAAGGTGATCATCTCGCCCATCGCTGGTCTTCCTCCTGGTCAGGCACGGGGGTCGGCCCATCCCGGACCGCTCCCTTTTATCATAAGCACCTGTAGCAACCGGAGGCAGGGTCGCCAGGTGGCGCTGCCCCCACATCGACCCGAGGTCTGAGAATGAGAGAGGTTCTTTCCTTCGTCGCCGTCTGCTCGCTCACCCTGCCGATGGCGGCCGGCTCTACGAGAGCTGCAACCGCCCCGGTGGAAGACGCGCCCGGACTGCTGACCTGGTCGCAGCAGATCCGCGAGCGCGACGAGTGGCTGGCGAAGCGCCATCGCATGCTGCTCGGCATGATGCGCCGACATGGCCTGGATTGGTGGATCGTCGTCAACGAGGAGTTCCACGGCGATCCTCTCACACCCTTCGTCGCTCCGGCGCGCCCGTATGCCGGCAACCGCGACATCTTCGTCTTCATCGACGCGGATGAGGACGGCCTCCGCAAGATCGCTCTGACCGGCTACGCGGAGGAGAGTGTCGAGCGGATCTTCGAAAGCGGCAGCAGGACACGGTCACCCGAGGAGAACCTGCGGGACCTGTACGAGGCGGATCCTCCGGAGCGCATTGGCCTGGCGATCGACGGACCTCGTGGAATGACCCGCAGCCTGACGCGGTCGAGCTACCGAATGCTGAGCGAGGCCCTCGGCCCCGAGGCCACCCGGCGGTTCGTGAGCGCCGAGCCACTCATCGAGGACTACCTCGACACGCGCATCCCGGAGGAGCTCCCACACTTCGAGACCCTCGTCCATCTGACCGAGGTGCTGGCTCGGCGGGCGCTCTCGAACGAGACCATCACCCCGGGGCAGACCACCGTGGGAGACGTGCGCCGCTTCCTGCTCGACGCCTTGTGGGCTGAGGGCGTGACGACGTGGTTCCAACCAGACCTTCGCGTCCAGCGAGCGGGCAGGAGCGGCCCCACCTCCCGCGGCTTCCTCACCGTGTCGAAGGAGAGCACGGTCATCGAGCGCGGCGACCTCGTGCACCTCGACTTTGGCATCTCGTACATGGGGTTCGACAGCGACTGGCAGAAGATGGCTTACGTCTTGAAGAAGGATGAGACCGACGCACCACCCGGCCTGAAACGTGGGCTCGGAAACACCAACCTCTTGCAGGACGTCCTGATGCAGGCGGCCCGGCCTGGGCGGGCGGCAGGCGAGATCTACGCGGCGACCTTGGCGGAGATGGAGGAGAAGGGCATCGAGGCCAGGGTCTACTCGCACCCCCTCGGAAACCATGGCCACGCCCTGGGACCCTCCATCGACTTCCGCTCGGCGAGCTCGAACCCCGGCGGAAAGCCCCGACCCCTTCGGCCCCACTCGTGGATCTCGATCGAGCTGAGCACGGCCCTGGCCGTGCCCGAGTGGAACAGCCAGAAGGTCTTCTGCATGGAAGAGGACCCAGCGTACCTGACGGACGAGGGCTACACCTTCTTCCGGCCGCGCCAGGAGATCTTCTACCTGATTCGCTGACTTTGCGCGGAAGCACCATCAGCCGGTCCCCGATTGTCACTCCGGGTACAATGCGTCCGATCCCTCACGGCAGCCTGGAGCGCCATGGAGCAGGAAATCCGCTTCTGTACCGCCGGCGACGGCGTTCGAATCGCCTGGTCGACCGTCGGAGAAGGTCCACCGATCGTCAAGGCGGCCAACTGGCTGAACCATCTCGAATTCGACTGGGAGAGCCCGATCTGGCGCCATTGGTTCGCCGAGCTCAGCCGCGACCATCGGCTCATCCGCTACGACGAGCGCGGCAACGGGCTCTCGGACTGGGACGTGGGCGAGCTCTCGCTCGAGGCCTTCGTGACCGACCTCGAGACCGTCGTGGACGCCGCCGGAGTGGATCGGTTCGTCCTTCTCGGCATCTCCCAGGGCTGCGCGGTGTCCGTGGCGTATGCCGTGAAGCACCCGGAGCGCGTCAGCCACCTCGTGCTCTACGGCGGCTACACCAAAGGCTGGGCGAAGCGCGGCAAGCCCGAGGACCTTGCGCGTCGCGAGGCCATGCAGACCCTCGCCCTGCAGGGCTGGGGCCGGGACAACCCTGCGTATCGCCAGCTCTTCACCTCCATCTACGTCCCCGGCGCCACCCGGGAGGAAATGGACTGGTTCAACGACCTGCAGCGCGTCAGCACGTCTCCGGAGAACGCGGTGCGGCTCATGAAGACATTCAACCAGCTCGACGTGACCTCGCTGGTGTCGAAGGTGAAGACACCCACCCTCGTGCTGCACGCGCGGGAGGACGCCGGCGTGCCGCACTCCGCGGGGCGGGCCCTCGCCGCCGGGATCCCCGGCGCGCGCTTCGTGTCGCTCGACAGCAAGAACCACCTCCTCCTCGGCCACGAGCCGGCCTTCGCCAAGTTCCTCGTGGAGGTGCGGGGCTTCCTGGGGGTGAGCACGGAAGCCGCACCAGCGCGATCCGGGATACCGCGGCTGGCCTCGGGTCAACAGCTGGGTCGTTACCGGGTCGCAGCCCGCATCGGCGCGGGTGGGATGGGCGAGGTCTACCGGGCCCACGACGAGAGCCTGGGCCGAGACGTGGCCATCAAGATCCTGAGAAGCTCGGCGAGCGACTCGGACCTGGACGCCCGGTTCCAGAGGGAAGCCCGGGCCATGGCCGCGCTCTCTCACCCCAACATCGTGTCGATCTACGAGCTCGCGACGGCCCAGGGGCTCGTCTACGCGGTCACCGAGCTTCTCGCCGGCTCCGAGCTCCGCGAGAAGCTGAACCGGGGCCCGCTGCCACGGGACACAGCGCTGCAGTACGCCTTCGAGATCCTCTCCGCGCTCGGCGAGGCCCACGCCCGGGGGATCGTGCACCGCGACCTGAAGCCGGAGAACCTCTTCCTGACGACCCGCGGGGACCTCAAGGTGCTCGACTTCGGGCTCGCCGTCGTGCGCCCGCTCACCACGGACAAGGGGATCTCGAGCGTCGAGACGCGGCTCACCGCGCCGGGGACCATGCTTGGGACGTGCGGCTACATGTCACCGGAGCAGATCCGCGGCGACGACGTCGACCAGCGGACGGACCTCTTCTCGTTCGGGATCGTCCTCTACGAGATGCTCGTCGGAAAACATCCGTTCCTCCGCGACAACGCCGCCGACACGATCTCCGCCATCCTGCGCGACCCGGCGCCGCCGGCTCCCTGGCTACCGTCGGGCCTGGAGCGTGTGCTCACCCGTTGCCTGGCCAAGGACCGTGACGAGCGCTGGGCCAGCGCAGGAGAGCTCGAGACGGGGCTCAAGGAGGCCTCGAGCCGGAAGGGACCTTTCGGTGCGTTGAAGCGCTGGCTCCAGCGGGCCTGAGCGCGCGGACGGGACGCTCTCAGCTCCTGGGCGGGAGCGTCCGCGCGAAGCGGAGCCCCTGGTCCACCCACGTCTTGAGCGACGCCGCCGTGCGCACCCCCGGCGGCGCGACGTACACGTAGCCGCTCAGCGGCCTGCCCGTGAAGTCCATCGGGCGGGCGTGCTTCCGTGAGAGCGCCTTCGCCCAGGCGTCCGGTCCCACACGCACGACCACGTCGTCCCTGTTCACGCCGCAGAACATGTGGCCATTCGCCAGGAAGGCCACCCCGCCGAACATCTTCTTCTCGCTCACTCCACGCCGGCGCGCCAGCGCGGCGCGGACACGGTCGGCGAGCAGCTCGCTGAATGCCATGGGCTGTTTTACCTCGCTTCCTCGCCTTCTGGCCAATCGGGGGACGGCTCGGTCCATATGCCGTTAGAATCTCCGCCCATGCAGGTCCATGTCCGAGTGTGTCGCGACTGCGGAGAGGAGTACCGGCCGGAGATCGTCGCCTGTGCCGACTGCGGCGGGGACCTGGAGGACGTCTACGAGGACGAAGGGGCCCCGTCCCCGCTGCGCGAGCCCGCGGACGAGCCCGAGGTCGTGGACCTCAGCGGCCACCGGGCAGTGTTCCAGAGCGCCCGCGCCACCGATCTCGTGCCCATGGCCGAGCGATTGAAGACCGCGGAGATGGAGTTTCGCCTGGTCGAGGAGGGCGCCCCCGGGACACCCGTCCGCTACAGCCTCGTGGTCCCGGAGACGGACGTGAAGGCGGTGATCGAGAGGCTGGCGGACCTCCTCGCGCCACACACCGACTCGGACAGCGTCCACGCCCTGGAAACCCACTACGAGTCCGGACGCTACGTGCGATGCCCGGCCTGCGGCACGGAGCAGGGCTCGGGCCTGGCCGAGTGCTCCGAGTGCGGCCTGACCCTCGGGCCCGCCGTGCCGACCTGCGCCAAGTGCGAGTCGCCGCTGGAGGAGGAGGGGGCCCCGTGCACGGTGTGCGGGGGGCCGTCCCCGACCGGTTGAGAGCGTGAGCAGTCGCGACCTCGCCGCACGCGCACGGGAGCTTGCCCGGGAAGCGGGCTTCGACCTGGTCGGGGTCGCCAGCGCCAGGGCGCCGGCGGAGCTGGCGTTCTTCGCGGAGTGGGTGGGGCGCGGTCACGCCGGCGAGATGGGCTACCTCACTCGGCAGGTCGCAAAGCGCAGCGACCTCCGAGCGGCCTTCCCCTGGGCCCGCTCCATCGTCTGCGTGGGCCTTCAGTACGACACTCCCCACGCCTACTCGACGGACGCACCGGACGATCGGGGCTGGATCTCACGCTACGCGTGGGGCGACGACTACCACGACGTCATGAAGGCGATGCTCGACCGCCTGGTCGAGCGGCTGCGCGAGGAGGCCGGTCCTTTCCAGGCCCGCGCCTACGTGGACACCGGCCCGATCGTGGAGCGAGCCTGGGCCGCCGCCGCGGGGCTCGGGGCCTGGGGCAAGAACACCTGCTTGCTTCACCCCGAGCACGGATCCTGGTTCTTCCTCGGCGAGGTCGTGACCGAGCTCGAGCTGACGCCGGACGCGCCCCGGACCGACATGTGCGGGAGCTGCACGGCCTGCCTCGACGCCTGCCCCACCGGGGCGCTCCCCGCACCCTACGTCCTCGACGCCACCCGGTGCCTCAGCTACCTGACCATCGAGCTCAAGGGCTCGATTCCGGAGGACAAGCGCGCGGGGCTCGGCCGACACGTCTTCGGGTGCGACATCTGCCAGGACGTCTGTCCCTGGAACCGGAAGCGCGAGGCCCATGGCGGACCGGCGTTCGAGCCACGTCCCGACGGCTACGCACCGGACCTCGCCGCCCTGGCCGCCCTCGACGACGAGGCCTTCCGCGAGCGTTTTCGGAAGAGTCCGGTGAAACGAACCAAGCGGCGCGGGCTGCTGCGCAACGTGGCTGTCGCCCTGGGCAACTCGGGCGATCCGGCCCACCTCCCCATCCTGATGAACCTCGCCCGCGACGAAGACCCTGTCGTCAGGGAGCACGCGGAGTGGGCCCGCGCCCGACTGACTAGTCGATCTGCGCCTTCTGGTTGACGGTCACCTCGAGCTCGGCCCCCGACTCGAGGACGACCTCCTTGCCACGTGTCGCGAGCACGGCGGCACCGCCGGCCGCGCCGCCGATGGCTCCGCCCTTGAGCGCTCCCTTTCCGCCACCCGTGATCGCACCGATGAGCGCGCCCACGGCGGCCGCGCCGCCGGCGATCTTCGCGTCCTTGCCCTTGCTCGACTCGGCGGTCACGTCGACGGGTGTCGCGTCGATCCGATAGCTGCTCCCGCCGTCGCGCACCTCGTCGAACTCCATGGCGAGACGAGCCCGGCCCTTCACGCGACCGGACTGCATGGCGACGGTCACGTGGCCTGCGACCTCGGTGCCGGCAGCCAGGATCACGCGGCCCTCGACGGACACGTCCTCGGCGAGCGCCGCCACGACGCGGTCGCCCACCTGGCTCGTGTTCGAGGCGACAGCCGTCCGAAGGACCAGCGGCAGCTCGGTACCGGCAGGCAGAACGCGCGGCTCGGGAGCCGGGCTCGACGTGAGGGCGGGATGGGGAGCCGATGACGCGACGGGGGCCGCGGGCGGCTTCGGGGTCGCCGCTTCCACCGCCGGGCTCGAAGGCGGACTCTGAGGTGCTGGAGGAGGCTGGATCTCCGTTGGGTCGGGCACCGGTTCTTCGGGCGGCGCCGGATTGGAGTCGGCCGGCAACAGGGTGGTGGAAGGCGGGACGACGGCAGTGTCGACCGGCTCCACAGTCCGGGCCGGTGCCGCCTGCTGGCATGCGGCCAGCCCAACGGCGGACACGACGACGAGAACGACCGACACCCGCATCATGCTATTTCTCCAAGGCGACCGTTGCCCCCTCCGGCCGCATCTGTCTTGCTCTTGATCCAGGAGACGACGAAACGCCTCCGCGACGACGTGATACGCGTCACCCGTGACAGCTTCTGACGGGCCAATCCAGTGCGCTGGGTCACATCGGCCCCCCCGACAGGCCCGATTGGCCGTTGCCTCGGGGCCCGAAGGCGGGCAATATGGACGCCATGAAGAAGATCCTGCTCGGCATCGTCGCCCTGGTCCTGGTGGTGGTCGTGGGCGCCCTGGCGTACGGCGCACATCTGGTCGGCAAGCTGAACTCTCCGGAGTTCCACGAGCAGGTGCGCGCCGAGGTCTCGCGCACCCTCGGTGCCGAGGTCCACGTGGACGAGATGGACATCGCCCTCACGTCCGGCGTGACGCTGCGCGGCATGACCATCGAGAACCCTCCGCCCTTCGAAGGCGACCTCTTCACCGCCCAGAGCTTCGTCCTGAAGTACAACCTGTGGTCCCTCCTGTCCGGGCACATAGAGGTCGAGCAGATCGCCCTGAACGAGCCGAGCATCAACCTCGTGATGGACGAGGAGGGCCGCTACAACTACGAAGCGCTGGGCGGCGAGGAGGCGACCGCAGGCAAGGGAGCTTCCGCAGACGCGGTAGAGCCCGCGTCGGGTGAGGCGGCCGCAGACGCGGTAGAGCCCGCGTCCGGCGACGCGACCACCGGCGAGGGTGCACCCCTCGAGATCGTTCTCTCGGAGGTCTCGGTGAGCGACGCCTCGGTCACCATGTTCGACCAGGGCACCCAGACGATGCTCATGAAGATCGATGACGCGAGCTTCATGAGCTCTCTTCGCGTCTCCGGCAACGTGACCCAGGGCCAGGCGAAGGCGTCGATTGCCAAGATCAGCATGGCCGACATGCTGTTCATCCGTGACATCTCCGCGCCCCTGGAGATGTCGACGGAGTCCGTGAAGCTGGCCCCGCTCGAGGCGAAGGTGGCCGGCGGCAAGGCCACCGGTGGCGTGACCACCCACCTGCAGGACGGATTCCGCTTCGAGATGGCACTCAACCTGGAGGACGTGGACGTGAAGACCCTTCTCCAGGAAGCCCAATCGGCGGCCACGGTGTCCGGCACGCTCCAGGCCGAGACGAGCTTCGAGGGGACCGGCCCCCTGCCCACGATGACGGGCAAGGGGCACGCAGAGGTCGTGGACTGCCGCATCGAGGACTCGAAGATGATGGCGCTTCTCTCCACCGTGATGAAAGTGCCCGAGCTGGCGAACCCGGAGTTCGAGCAGTGCCGGGTGGAGTTCGCCCTGGCGAAGAGCGTCCTCTCCACGCCCATGGTGAGCCTGAAGGGCAAGGCCCTGCAGCTCACGGGTGAAGGCACCGTGAATCTGGTGAGCTCGAAGATCGACTACGACATGGAGCTGGCACTGGCGGAGGAGCTGCTGGAGAAGATCCCCACGCAACAGCTGCGGGCAGCCTTCAAGAAGCGGGACGACGGCCTCTCTGTGGTGGCCTTCAACGTGTTCGGCACGACGGAGGCACCCCAGACCGACCTCATGAACCGGATCGGCAAGGCGGCGGCCACCGAAGCGGCCAAGGACCAGGTGAACAAGCTCCTCAAGCGGAAGCTCTTCTAGTCGACGCCCTCCCGGGGCGAGCGCGCCCGAAGGGTCTTGTAGCGGCCGGCGAGCCAGTCGGCGAGCCCGGAGTCGTACCACCGCGAGAAGCGCCGATCCCGGGGCCCTCCGGGCAGCGCGGTGGCGAGGGTCTCTTCCTTGAGGTCGGCGATCAGCCGCAGCGAGGGGGCAAAGCTCGTGGTGCGTCCCCCGCTCTCGTAGATCTGTCCCTGGTGCGGCGTCGCCCGCCCGCCCCGCAACGGGATCGGGCCGCGGTCGAAGCCGAACCTGCGGGGGAGCCGGCCGCCGAAGAAGATGTTGGTCAGGGTGATCTGGTTCCTCTCACCCCACGTCCCGTCGATGTCCTCCGGGAGTCGGGCGGCAGCCGCGGCAAAGACCTGGTCGCGGGTGCGGCCCCGGTGCCACGGAGAGCCCTCGGCCAGGAGCACGCGATCGACGTTCTGGTAGAAGTCGATGAACAGGCCCGCGCCGGCCGTGAGAACACCCAGCACGTCGTCGCCGACACCCGGAGAGAAGACCTCGGAGACGAGCGAGGCGTAGAAGGCCTCGAAAGCGACCGCACCACGAGAGGCGGGGTCGTAGCGACAGTCCCATTCCTCCAGGAGACGGCCCGTCTCGGTCGGAGGCAGGTGCGGGCGCAGACACGCCATGAGCTCGACGGCCTGGAGAGAGTAGTCGTCCATCTGGATCCGGGCGCAGGTGTCGTGGTCGATCCGCTCTGCCGTCTCCAGCAGTTGAGCGATGCGACGGGCGCGATGGTCGCCCATCGCCATGTTGATGGGCGCGACCCGACCGAGGAGGTTGACGTTCTGGTTGGCCGAAACGATGAAACCCGCCTCCGGGTCGTAGGCCCGCGGCAGCTCACTGGGATCGACGAGGCCTTTCCAGTCGTACTCGGGTCGCCACCCAGGCATCGGCACGAAGCCACCGGACTCCGGGTGGCGCTCGGGGATGGCGCCGGACATCTGAAACCCG
>CAXMOH010000199.1:0-3383 GCA_964194855.1 uncultured Hyphomicrobium sp. | reverse complement strand
AGGCTTCGGAAAGGGGAGAGACCCACCGGGGGTCGGCGACGTTCTGGGGTCCTCCGACCCCGTGATACTTCGAGGCCCCACGCTCCTGGTTCTCGGCCTTCTTGAAATACGGAAGGACGGCGTCGTACCCCCAGCCCGGGTTCCCGAGCTCCTCCCACCGGTCGAAGTCATGAGGGTGGCCGCGAACGTAGATCATCGCGGAGATCGACCCGCTGCCCCCCCAGCCTCGGCCCTGAGGCCAGGAGATCTTGCGCTCGTTGAGGCTCGGCTCCTCCTTCGTCGAGTAGTCCCAGTTAAAGGGCGACGCGAGGAGCTGGCGGAACGACGAAGGCTCGCGGATCCTCGGATCGTCGTCCGGGCCGCCGGCCTCGAGCACGAGGACGCTCGTCCCGGGGTCCTCGGTCAATCGATGGGCGAGAACGCTTCCCGCCGCGCCGGCGCCGACGACAACGTAGTCGAATCGAGTCGCCTCATCGGGAGTGGTGCACCCGGCGAGGAGGATCGGAAGGAGGGCTGCGAGGAATGGAAGGAGGATTGTCAGGAAGAGGCTGTACTTCATGGCTGGGCGGTATCGTAAACGGGAGACATGTGAAAGTGGGTAACTCGTCACGCGGCCTCGCCGAGCCATATAGACTTGGAGTCGGTCCACCGGAGAGCCGGATGGGATGTGAGCTCGCCTGAGCCAAGGAGGTCACAGGTGTCTTCCAGCAAAGCCCCTCGCGGGCTGCGACTCTGGCCGGCGTATTTGATCCTGGCGCTGGCGGCCGGGTTCTTCGTCTGGGTCTGGGCTTCTCCGGACCTTCCCCTGCCGATGAGCCGGGTCGCCGTGAGCGTCATCGCCACGATGTTCACGCTGATCCTGTTGCTCGTGTGGTGGCTGCTCCTCTCGGGGGCGCGCGGGTACTGGCGGCTGGCGGTCCTGGCGGGTATCGTGGGCCTGGGTTGGGCGGCAGGCCAGGTGCTCGAGGTGCGCGGCATCACCGGAGACCTCGTTCCACAGCTCGCCTGGCGCACCGCACCCACCCCCGCTCCGCCGGAGATCCCGGCGAGCCCGCCGCGCCCCGCCGAGCCCGCTCCGGAACCTCCGATCGATCTGGGTGACGCGGTCCGCGCCGAGACCGAGGGTTCCACCGAGTCGCTCCCGGCGCCGGTCGAGGCTGCGGCGAGCGAAGCGGAAGCGGAGGCTCCGATTGTCATCGATCTCCACAGCTTCCCCCAGTTCCTGGGACCCAACCGCAACGCGACTCTGACGGGCCGGAACCTGTCGAGCGGCTGGGACCGGAAGCCCCCCATCGAGGTCTGGCGTCACCCCGTGGGCACCGGATGGTCGGGCTTCGCCGTTTCAAAGGGCCTGGCGGTGACGCAGGAGCAGCTCGACGGTCGAGAGCACGTCGTGGCCTACGATCTCGACACGGGCCGACTCGAGTGGAGCCACGAGGGAGGCCCGGGCTACGAGAGCGTCATGACGGGGAACGGCCCCCGGGCGACACCCACCCTGCACGAGGGTCGGGTCTACGCCTTCAGCGTGCAAGGGGTGCTGAGCGTGCTGGATCTTCAGACGGGCCGGCTGCTCTTCGAGAAAAACGTCGTGCTGGAGAACGACGGCCGGTCGCCGGATCACGGCGTGGCCGCTTCGCCCCTGGTGGTCGACGGGAGCGTGATCGTGGTCGCCGGCGGTCCGGGGGGCCGCTCCCTCGTCGCCTACGACGCCGAGACGGGTGAGCGCCGCTGGTCTGGCGGCGACGACGGGGCGGGCTACAGCTCACCGATCGTGGCAACGCTGGCCGGGGTCCGGCAGATCGTCGTGTTCAACCACGGCGGCCTCACCGGCCACGATCCCGAGACAGGCGACGTCCTCTGGCAGGACCCGTGGCCCGATCGGGACGAGAAGGTCGCGCAGCCGGTGATCCTCGGAGACGACCGCGTCTTCGCCTCCATGGGCTACGGGATCGGGAGCCGCATGGTCCGGATCGTCCGTGAGCCCGGAGGCTCCTTGCGGGCCGACGTCCTCTGGCGCTCGCGGCGCCTCAAGGCCAAGTTCACCCAGGTCGTCGAGCACGGCGGCTCGCTCTACGGTCTCGACGAGGGCGTCCTGGTCTGCCTCGATCCGGAGACCGGGGAGCGGCGCTGGAAGCGGGGACGCTACGGGCACGGCCAGGTGCTGCTCGTCGACGATCTGCTGCTCGTGCAGGCCGAAGACGGCGACATCCTCCTGATCGATCCCAACCCCGAGGAGCTCACCGAGATCGGGCGCTTCACGGCGGTCGAGGGCAAGGCGTGGGCCACTCCCGCCCTCGTGGGAGACCTCCTGATCGTTCGAAGCGAGATCGAGGCCGCCTGCTATCGCCTGCCCACCGAGGGCGGCGCGTAAATCCAGCCATGCGCATTCTGCAGGTGACGGCCGGGGCGGGCGGGATGTACTGCGGGAGCTGCCTCCTCGACAACGCTCTCGCCGCCGAGCTTCTGGCCCGGGGGCACGACGTCCTGTTGCTGCCGGTCTACACGCCCACCCGCACGGACGAGAACAACGTCTCGGACGGGCACGTGTTCTTTGGCGGGATCAGCGTCTACCTCGAGCAGCACGTCCCCCTCTTCCGCAAGACCCCGGCCTTTCTGGACAAGCTGTGGGATGCGGCCCCCGTGATCCGGGTGGCCACCGGACGCGGGATCTCGGTGGATCCCCATGCTCTCGGCGAGCTCACCGTCTCCACCCTGAAGGGCGAGGAGGGCAACCAGGCCAAGGAGTTCGGAAAGCTCCTCGGCCACCTGGACCATCTGCCGCCATTCGACCTGGCCATCCTCCCAAACTCACTTCTGATCAGCCTGGCCCCGGCGTTACGGCGGGCCTTGAAGCGGCCTGTCCTGTGCGCGTTCCAGGGCGAGGACCTCTTCATCGAGAGCCTGGACGAACCTTACCGCTCGCAGGCAAAGGAGCTGATCCGCGGGCACGCGGCCGAGGTGGACGGCTTCCTTGCGGCGAGCGACTACTATGCGGACCACATGACGTCCCTTCTCGGCATCGACCGCGGGGCGATCCACCAGGTGCCGATCGGCATCAACCTCGCAGGCCACGGCCCTGGAGACTCCCAGCGAGCGGGGCCGTTCACGATCGGGTATCTCGCCCGGGTGGCTCCGGAGAAGGGCCTCCACCAGCTCGTGGAGACGTACCGCATCCTGCGCCTGGAGCGAGGGCTCGGCGAGGCGCGCCTCGAGGTGGCCGGCTACCTCGCCCCCGAGCATCGCGCCTACCTGGAAGAAACGCGGCGGCAGATGCAGGAGTGGGGGCTCGAGGCGGAGTTCCGGTACCACGGCACCCTGGACCGCAAGGCCAAGATCGCGTTCCTTCGAAGCCTCGACGTGCTCTCGGTCCCGAGCCCGTACGC
>CAXMOH010000198.1:0-6822 GCA_964194855.1 uncultured Hyphomicrobium sp. | reverse complement strand
CTCGAGGCCATCAAGCGCGTGTACGCCTCCACGTTCTGCCAGCACGCCAAGGCGTACCTGAGGGCCACGCCCTACCGGCTCGAGGAGGAGAAGATGGCGATTCTCCTCCAGCGGATCGTGGGCTCCGCCCGGGGCAGCCGGTTCTACCCGGACTTCTCGGGTGTGGCCCGGTCCCACAACTTCTACCCGACACCGCCCCTCGAGTCGAAGGACGGGATCGTGGCCGTGGGCCTCGGCATGGGGCGGATCATCGTGGAGGGCGGGGCGTGCCTCCGCTTCAGCCCGAAGCACCCGCGGCACATCCTGCAGTTCTCCTCGGTGCCCGAGATCCTCGAGACCACACAGCGCGAGTTCTGGGCGCTCCCCCTCGACGGGGGCACCGGGAACGCCGCCATGCGCGAGGAGGTCTTCGACCTCAAGGCCGCGGAGGAGGACGGAGCCCTGGCGGCGGTGGGATCCACGTATTCGCCGGAGAACGACGCCGTCTACGACGGGTTGTCCCGGCCCGGCACCCGGGTCGTGACGTTCGCATCCATCCTGAAGCACGAGAGCTTTCCCCTCGCGGAGGTGATCGGGACGCTCATGACGGATGGAGAGGAGGGCATGGGCTTCCCGGTGGAGATCGAGTTCGCGGTCAGCCTCGCCACCCAGCCCGGAAAGCGATCCGAGTTCGGCTTTCTGCAGCTGCGCCCGCTGGCTCTGACCCGTGAGATGGAGGCGCTCGAGCTCGGCGAGGTGGACGCGGCAGCCGTGCTGTGCCAGAGCGCGCGGGTGCTGGGCAACGGCCGACTCGGGGACATCCGGGATCTCGTCGTGGTGGACTTCAGGCGATTCGAGCGCGCGAAGAGCCGCGAGGCGGCCGCCGAGGTGACCCGGCTCAATTCGGTCCTGCTCTCGGAGGAGAGACCCTACGCGCTCATCGGCGTGGGACGCTGGGGCTCGCGCGATCCCTGGCTCGGGATCCCGGTGACCTGGGACCAGGTGGCCGGCGCGCAGGTCATCGTGGAAGCGGGGCTCCGGGACCTCAACGTGACGCCCTCGCAGGGCACGCACTTCTTTCAGAACCTGACCTCGTTCAACGTGGGCTACTTCACGGTCAACCCCGAGACCGGAGACGGGTCCATCGACTGGGACTGGCTGGACGCGCAGCCCGCGCTCTCGGAGGCCGACCACGTGAGACACCTGCGGCTCGACAAGCCGATCCTGGTCCTGATGGACGGCAAGCGCAACGAGGGCCTGATCCTCAAGGAGGGGAACTAGGAGACCGTGGTGCTCCTAGGGGAGCGACCGCTCGAAATCCGCGATCGCCGTCGCGTCCGGGAGGGATCCGATCTCGAGGCGCAGGTCCACCGAGGCACCGGTCGGCAGCTCCCGGGGCAGGCCCTGCTCGCGTAGCTCACGACGGGTGGGAGCCATCACGTGTGTCGAGGGCTCGAGGCCGCACACGTACTCGCCGGGTCCCATCATCTTCCACTGGGCGAGAACGGGCAGCTCCGCCGCCCGCCAGCGGGCGAAGGCCCCGAGCTCGAGCGAGCGGTTGACGACGGCGGCCGCCGCAAGACCGCTGGCGTCGGGCCGCGGATCGTGGAAGAACACCTGCTCGGCATAGCCGTCTCGCGGGGCCTCGAACTTTCGATGGGCGCCCATCCCGGCTCGCGCCTCCTCATCCCGGGGCCTGACGTCGCGGTCGCTCACCAGAAGCTCGGAATCCGCGCTCACGACGGGGAAGCCCAGGTTGCAGTGGTAGAGCACTGCGAGCGGCGTCGGCCGAAAGCCTTCGTTGACGATGTGATCTTCGATGAGCAGGCTGTGGGCTCCCAGCCGTGTCGAGATACGCCGATGGAGCCGCAGGTTCTCTCCGAAGAGGCGGCCCTGACGGGTCTCGCCGGCGATCTCGAGAACGTACTCGTCTTCGCGCCACTCCTGGCGAACGCTCAGGTTCTCCGCGGGCAGGTGCGACGCGCGCCCGTGGAGGCCGAAGCCCTCGGGCCCCTCGTCGTCGGGCTGCCCGTAGTGTGTGAGGCCGCACGTGGTGACCAGCCCTCCACCAAAGGTGCGCAGCCAGCCGATTCCCGAACGCTCGTGCAGGGCGGGGGAGCCCAGCGCGGGGTGCACCCAGGCCAGGGGGCGCCCTCGGTCCTCGGCGGCGCCCACGTCGAGACCCCGGTCGATCAGGACCAGGAAGCGGAACCCGCTGCCCGTGTAGACCTCGGCAGCGCGCACGCCGCGAGCCCGTCCGTCGGTGAGCTCGACGAGGCGGATGCCCGCGAGCTGGGCCTCGGCGCCCACGAGGCGCCTGAGCTCCGAAGGCTCGAAATCACGTCCGAAGAGGCGGATGGCCATGTCAGCTTTCGGCGGTGTGCGCGAGCGGCCTCACGCCCACCGCAAACGCGCGGGCAGGGTTCTCGACGAGGAGGGCGTTCACGTCGTCCTCGCTCAGCCCGCCCGCGCGAAGGGCCGGCACGAACTCGTCGAACAGCACGGTGTGGGGGCGGTAGGTCCCGCCTCCAGGTTCGCCGACGTGGTACCAACCGGCATCCTGCGAGACGAGGAGTCTCTCCAGGTGCCCGCGGCCCGCCATGTCGGTCACGGCTTCCACGTGGGCGCCCTGTGGCCCCCAGCCCACGCCGTCGAACTCCACCCAGGCTCCCGCTCTGGCGGCACGGTCGTGGATCTCTCGATCTTTTTCGTTCTGGGCGTGCACCCAGACGTAGGCCGAGGGAGCCACTCCCTTGCGTCTCAGAGTCTCGAGGATGTCGAGGGCCGCCTCCCCGTCGCCGGTGTGGACGGCGATGGTCAGGCCGGTCTCGAGGTGGCAGAGAGCTCCGGCCTCGACCAGCTTGCGGTCGATCTCGGACAGCTGGCCCGGGTCGACTCCGATCTTGAGAAAGCCCGGTCGGATGCCGGTCCCGTCGATCCCCTCGCGAAACTCACGGGTCCACCGGCCGGCCAGCTCGAACGCCGTCTCTCCATAGGCGTGGGCCGGCACGTGCTTGTCGTCGGCCGCCCCGTAGTAGCCGGTGTTCGTGACGATCTGGAGCCCGCTCCCCTCGGACAGCCGACGGAGGAGCGCCGGATCCCGACCCAGATAGGCCGGTGTGGCCTCGAAGAGCGTCCGGCACCCGCGCTCCCGCAGGTCGACGAGGTGAGGCAGCGCCACGTCGAGCACCTCGTCGGCCTGGTACCGGGTGGCACTCACACGGCCGGCACCCACGAAGTCCACGAGGACGTGCTCGTGGACGAGTGTGATCCCCAGCGCTTCGGGCTCCACGGGGCCCCGGACCGTCAGGATGCGGCCGACGTCCTGCGCCCCCGCCGCAGCCGCTGCGTGGCGGCGTGTGGCGGGCAACGCGGCGGCGAGAGCGGCGATGAAGGCTCGGCGTTCCACGAGTGCGTGAAGAGATCAGGCCTTCTTCGTCGTGTCCTTGTCCCAGTCCCAGTAGACCGGCAGCTCGCTGCGGATCGACTGGTTCACCATGTGCGCGACCGCGGCGGCGTGGTGGCCCGCACTTCCATCCTCCACGGAGGGCTTGCCTGTGCGCACCGAGTCGAAGAACCGTTCCATGTGGATGCTGGTCGAGTCGGGTCCCACCTGGCTCCAGGTCTCGCTTGCGTTCTGCATGTGGGGCGCCCACGTCCGGGGCATCTCGCGCTCCTGGACCCCGGGGTCGGCCCAGTAGGCCGCCTCGAGCTCCGAGGGCCACGAGGCCACGATCCACGCGTTGCCCTCCACGGTGTTCTCCGGACGGAAGATCAGCTTGCCGCCCTGGAAGACCAGCGCGCCCTCGGTCCCGAGGATCATGAAGCCGCTCTCCGAAGCCGAGGAGTTGTTGAAGGTCGCGCTCAAAGAGACGGTGAAGGCCTCCTTGGGATAGGTGACGACCGCGTTCAGCGTGTCCGGGACCTCGTGGGTCTCCTTGTGAAGGTAGTTCTGCCCACTGGCCATCACCACGTCCGCCATGCCCGCGTCCATGACGTAGTGGATCGTGGTCATCAGGTGGACGAAGAGGTCGGTGGCGATGCCACCGGAGTAGTCCCAGAAGGCCCGCCACCGGAAGAACCGCTCGAGGCTGAACGGCCTCTCCTGGGCGGGGCCCAGGAAGGCCTCCCAGTTCACGGTCTTCTCGTTGGCGTCGGGCGGAATGGGATAGAGCCAGGCGCCGGATTCCGTGTTTCGGTCGAAGGTCGCCCGGATGAGCGTGATCTTTCCGAGCTTGCCCGACCTCACGATCTCCCGGGCCGTCTGCTGGAGCTTGGAGCTGATGCCGTTGCTGCCGATCTGCAGAACCCGTCCCGATTTGTCGGCGGCCGCGATCATCTCGGGACCTTCGTCCGGGTTCAGGGTCATCGGCTTCTCGAGGTAGACGTCCTTGCCCGCGGCGAGGGCCTCGAGTGTCTGCTCCCTGTGCCAGTGATCGGGCGTGGCGATGACCACCGCGTCAATCGACTTGTCGGCGAGGATCGACCGGAAATCGCCGTAGTCCCTGGCCGTGCCCCCTGTGCGCTCGATGGCCCGGGCCACCCGGCCCTGGTAGGCGTCGCAGACGCCGACGATCTCGACTCCGGGGGCCGCGAAGATGGCGCTCATCAGCTGATGGGCGCGGCCGCCCACGCCGATCATCCCGACCTGGAGTCGGTCGTTGGCGGAGACCGGCCCCGTGCCCTCGCCCTGCGCCGCCGCCGACCGAGCGACGAGCGGGGCCGCGGCGGCTCCGGCGAGGCTCTTCTCCATGAATTGACGTCGATTGATGCCTGGCTTCATGACGCACCTCACGTGGGGGGGCCACCCCCGGGGCGGCTCGTGCGGAGAGTACGTCTCGGCCCGAGGGCCCGTCAAGAGACGATGAAGAGCCCTCCGACGCCCCGGCGGACGCGGTGCTACGATGGATGAATCACCATCGAATGGAGGACGCCGTCATGAAGGTGCTCTGGAAGGCTGCGCTCGGCCTGGTCCTGGGAGGCGCACTCGTAGCGGCTTGCTCGACCCGAGCGACGACGACAACGCCAGCCGGGAGCGCGAGCGCTCCCGGATACCACCCCGGCAAGTTCGTCTGGCACGACCTCGTGACGCGTGACCCGGCCTCGTGCCGTCGCTTCTACCAGGCGCTCCTGGGTTGGGAGTTCCAGGACACGAAGCGTTCGGGCCGTCCCTACGCGGTGGCTCGCCTGGACGGGACGCCCGTGGCCGGGATCGTGGTCCACCCCGAGCCGGGTGACGATCCCGCCCTGTGGCTGAGCTACCTCTCGGTGCCCGACGTCGATGATGCCGTCCAGAAGGTGTCAGCCGCCGGAGGAAAGACCCTTTACGCTCCGGTGGATCTGGCAGGGGCTGCCCGTGTGGCGGTCGTGGCCGATCCCCAGGGAGCCGCGCTCGGCCTCGCGCGGCTCCAGGGCGGCGATCCGGACGACCCGGCTCGGCCCAGAAGGGGGCACTTCTTCTGGATGGAGTACCTGGCGGCGGACGCCCCGGGGGCCGTGGAGTTCTACCGGGGTGTTTTCGACTTCGAGATCAGCGTCGACGAGAAGGCGAAGGGCGTCGAGTACCACGTCCTCCGACGGGACGGGCGGTCGAGAGCCGGCCTGTTCCAGCTGGCGAAAGAGAACGAGAAGGTGGATCCCAACTGGCTGCCCTACGTTCTCGTGGACGACCCGGCCTCCCTGGCCGGCCGGGTGGAGTCCCTGGGCGGGACCGTGATCCTGGCGCCGAGGTCCGAGATCAGGGGCGGGACGCTGGCGATTGTCGCCGACCCGACCGGCGGGGCGCTGGCCCTGCAGAAGTGGCCGCTGTGAAAGGAAAAGGAGCAGCTCGAATGAGCAGGCGACGGACGGTTCGGTTCCTGGCGCTGGCGCTCGTGGCAGCCTTCGCCCTGGGCACGGCTGGCTGCAACGCGACCGTCGGAGTCGGCGTGAGCGTGGGGTATCCCGGCCCCTACTACGGACCCTGGGGCGGAGGCGTGTACGGGGGCTATCCCCTCTGGCCCTGACCCCGTCCGTTACGCGATCGCGCCGCCGCAGCTCGAACCAGCGCCGGCGGTGCAGCCGAAGCAGTGGTCCGCGGTCTGGATCAGCCGGTTGGCGAGGGCTTTCGTGTCGAGCCCGTGTACCGTCAGCGGGGCGGCGTCCTCGCCTGTCTCGATCTCCAACATCTGGTTGAAGTCGCAGTCGAAGATGCGCCCGTCCCAACTGACGCTGATCAGCGTCCGGCACATGAGGGCCGGCACCGTGGCCGGGTTGTAGGCCTGCTCGAGCCGGTCCATGTACTGGTCGTAGAGGCCCCCCCGGTCCAGCCACTGTGCAAACCGCGAGATCGGCATGTTCGTGATCGTGAACAGGTGGTCGAACACGATCCCGTGGTGGCTCTCGAGATATTCGCGCGTGTCGCGCTCGAGGTCTTCCTGCGCCGGAGGAAGAAACGCCCCGACCGGGTTCGCCACGAGGTCCACCACGAGCCCCTCGCCCCGTCCGTAGCCGACCGCGTTCAGGCCTCGCAGGCCCTCGATGCTCGCCTCGTACACCCCGCGTCCCCGCTGGCGATCGGTGGCCTCCGCGGTGTAGTGGGGAAGCGAGCAGACGACCTCGCAGCCGTGCTCGGCAAAGAACTGGGGCAGATCCCCCTGGCCCTCTTCGCCCTGGACGGTGAGGTTGTGGCGCACCAGCACGCGGCGATCCAGCTCGCGGGCGCGGATCACCATGTCCCGGAAGCGGGGATGGATCGCGGGGGCCCCGCCGGTGATGTCCATCGTTTCGAGACCGGGGTCGCGGGCGAGCGCGTCGAGGCACGCCTCCACCACGTCGTCGGGCATGACCTCGGTGCGGGTCGGG
>CAXMOH010000197.1:0-4632 GCA_964194855.1 uncultured Hyphomicrobium sp. | reverse complement strand
GTGGCTCTCCTGGCTGCGGTGTCGCCACTGCTCTCGATCGCCGCGCTCGTTCGCCTGACGCGACTCGAGAAACGTGTCTCGGAGCTGGCGTCGCGGGTCGAGAGAGCCCGAGGGCGCGGCGTCGCTCCAGAACGCCCCGCTGATGCGAAGGAGCCGGTGCCGCCTGCGCTGGTGACCCCTCCGCAGACCGTCGCCCCATCACCGTCGACCCCGGTCCGCCCGGTGGCCCCCGCAGCACCTCGGCCCAGACCCTCCGCCCGGCCCACGGCGGACTTTGCCACGAACCTCGGCCCCCGGATCCTCGTGGGCGCCGGGGGGCTGGCCGTCGTGGTCTTCCTCGCCCTGTTCGTCCGCTACGCGTGGGAGAACGAATGGGTAGGTCCCGCCGGTCGGGTCTTCTCCGGGGCCGTCTTCAGCCTCGGGCTCGTGGCCGCCGGTCTCCGTCTGCTGGACGGGAAGTACCGCCCCCTGGGTCAGGGGCTGGCGGCGGCAGGCTTTGCCGGTCTCTACGTCTCGGCCTTCGCCGCCCACTCGTTCTACGACCTCGTGCCCCGCGGCCTCTCGGGGACTGTGATGGTCGTGGTGACCGTGTGCGCCGTGGCCGTGGCCGACCTCCGTGGCACGCGGCTCCTCGCCGCAGTGGCGTGGGTCGGTGGCTACCTCACCCCGGCGCTCCTGTCCACCGGAACGGATCGGGGAGCCAGCCTCATGTTCTATCTCCTGTTGCTGGGGGCCGGGGCGGTGTGGCTCGACCGGAGAAAGCCCTGGCCCGAGACGCTTCCCCTGGCCCTCTTCGGCACGCTGGTCCTGTACCTCGGCTGGTGCGAGGCCCACTACGCCGATCCTCGCTTCGAGGTGGCGGCCGTGGGCCTGCTGTCGCTCTCGGCGCTCTTCACTCTGGGCACGGCACGAAAAGAGCGGAAAACGGCGTTCGACACGCTGCTCCTGGCCGTGACACTCATGGTCGGTGCCCTGGTGTCGGTGGGCCTGGCCAGCGCCACCGATCGGCCCATGGCGCTCCTCTGGTTGCTCGTCGCTCAGCTGGGTCTCGCCGTGCTGGTGCGACCGCGGTGGAGCTGGGCCGAAGCGGCGACGCTTTTGCTGGGCGCCCTCGCGGTCCTGGTCTGGTTCGAACAGGAGTTCGAGGCCCCTCGCTCGGCCGAGGCCCTGGCGCTGGCTCTCGGCCTGGCCGGAACCGCCGTCGTCGTGCTGGCGGTGAGAGGGCTCCTCCTTCGACGCCCCCTCACAGCCCCGGACGGTGTGACGCAGGTTCTCGCGGCCGGGCTCTCCTGGGTCGTCCTCGACCGCGTACTGAACGTCACGCAGCCTGCCCTCCTGGGACCGGCAGCGGTGGCGCTGGCCGCACTTCATCTGGCTCTCGGCATCGCGGCCCGGCAGCAGGGCTCGATGCAACAGCTCTGGACCCGGGTGACGCTGGCCCTGGCCGCCGTCTTTCTCACCCTGGCGATTCCCGTGCAGCTCGGCCTGTTCGGGATCACACTGGCCTGGGCCGGAGAAGCGCTCGTTCTCCTGTGGCTGGGGGAGCGCAACAACTCCCGCCTCGCCCGGGCCGGCGGGTACGGCGTGATGCTCCTGGCCGTGGGCCGCCTCCTCGTCCGGCACCTCCCGCTTCATTCCAGTCCCTTCACGCCTGTTTTCAACCCAGCCTTCGCCACATGGCTCTTCGTCATCGCGGCGATGGTGCTGGCGGGGCGGCTTGCCTCGCCCGCCCGCCGGCGGGGGAGCAGGCTCGACGTCTGGGCCGGCGGCCTCCTGGCACCCCTGGGGCTCGTCCTCCTGTTCGGGCTCGTCACCGCCGAGACCGGCGAGTTCTTCGAACAGCGAGCACGGGCGGCGAAGGAGGCCGCTCAGCCCGGGCTGGCAGCTCTCGCCGCGCGGCAGGGGGGCCTGGCCGTCTCCGTACTCTGGACCGTGTTCGCCACCGGGCTTCTGGCCGCCGGTCTCGGGGTGCGCAGCCGGGGGCTCTTCTATGCGGCATACGGACTGTTCGCCGTCACGGCGATGAAGGTGGTCATGATCGATCTGGAGACGATGCCGACGCTCTACCGCATGCTGTCCTTCCTGGCGCTCGGCGTGTTGCTCCTGGTCGGGGCGTGGCTCAACATCCGATTCCGTGAGCGCCTCGCCCCGCCGGGGGGTGGATCGTGAGCAGGCTCGTCGCCTTTCTGCTGGTCGGACTGCCCATGGCGTCGGCTGCTTCGGCGAAAAACGACTCCCCCCCGGCCTTCGAACGGGAGATCCGAACGCCCGGTGCGGGGCTGGTGGCCGTGCGTCTGGACCGGCACGTCTACGAGGCGGCGCGCTCCGACCTGGGCGACCTCCGCGTCCTGGAGGAGTCGGCCACGAGCGTGCCCTACACCCTCGACCGGGGTCTTCCTCCGGCCAGCCCAGAGCGCCGCCCGGAGATCCGGAATCGAGGAGTCGTGCCGGGAGGGGCCGCCACGGCCGTGCTCGACTTCGGCAAGCGCGTCACCAAGACCCGTCTCGCCCTTCGTCTGAGCGGCGACAACTTTCGCCGGCGGGTCGTGGTCGAGGGAAGCGACGACGGGCGCTCCTGGGTCACCCTCACCGACGAAGCCTGGGTGTTCGCCATTCCCGGCGTCGAGCCCACGCGCTACGAGGTCGTGACGCTGCCCGAGAACGACTTCGGACAGCTTCGGGTCACCGTCCACGCCGACCCTCGGGAGCGGAAGCGCGTGTCGATCGAGGACGCCTGGCTGCCGTCCGGTGCCCTCGGCGCGCGACGCGAGGAGAGCGTGGCGCCGCGATGGAGTCGCGCCGCGGTCAAGGACTCCCAGGAGACGTGGCTGACCATCGACCTCGGGGCGCGACACCAGCCGTTCCAGGGCATCGTCCTCGCCGTGGAGGACGAGCGGTTCTTCAGGGAGGTGCGGGTCGAGGCTCGCAAGGACCCGGTCCTCTCGGCTTCGGAGAGCGTGGCGCCACCCGACCAGTGGCGCCCCGTGGGGGGCGGGATGATCTACCGTCTGGAGCAAGCGGGAGAGCTCCGGGAATCTCTGCGCGTCGAGGTGGCCGGCCGGGCGCGGGTGGTGCGGCTCCGTCTCAGAAACCGCGACGACCGTCCGCTTCGTGTCACGAACGTGAGTGTCGTGGTTCCCGTGGAGCGGCTGCTCTTCGAGGCGGCCGACGACGACTACACCCTGACCTACGGCGCGCCGAAGCTCACGGCCCCCACCTACGACCTGGCCCGGACCCTCGACGAGGAGCCCGTGACGTCCGTCGCCACGCTGGGTCCCCCGGTGCGCCGGGACGTGGTCGCAGACGTCCTGCCGTGGACCGAGCGCCACCCCGTCCTTCTCTGGGTCGGTCTTCTAATGGTCGTCGCGGCTCTCGGTGCCGTCACCTGGCGGGCTCTGCGTTCGGCCTAGAAGCGGAGACGCGGCGTTCTCGGAGGACGAGGACGGCAAGCCCTCCAGCGGTGAGAAGGAACACGAGGGCCCCGGGGAGCAGCCAGCGGGAGCGGAAGCGCAGTTCCACGTGGTGACGTCCTGCCGGGAGCGCGACTGCGCGCATCCAGGCGTTGGCGGGGATGCAGGGCGTGCTGACTCCGTCGACGGTGGCCGACCAGCCCGGGTACCAGGCCTCGGCCAGGACGAGGAGTGACGGCTCCCGGGCGTCGGTCTCCAGCATCACACGCTCGGGCTCGAACGACGTGATCTCGACGCGGCTCGGCGCCGCGTCGGCGTCGTCGGGTTCGTCGAACGGCAGACCCGTCGCGTTCTCGACCAGGGGGCTGCGGTGGAAGTCGTGGCCGCCGGCCATGGCCGTGACTGCCTGGCGCCAGTCGCCGACTTGCGTCACCGAACGGGCGAGATAGGCTCGGGGGTCCTCGGCGCGGCGCAGGACGGGCCGCCCGGGGGGCGGCCGCCATCCGCCTGATGGGTCGACGTCCTGTGCCTCGTCGAATCGGGCATCCCGGTCGATGACCTGCCAGCCTCCCACGAGGTTCATCGAGTCGTATGGGTACGGTCCCTGGCTGTAGATGCGCTTCGATGGGTACGTGTTCTCGTCCAGCGACGGTGTGAGACCCAGGTCTTCGTGGAGGAACACCCAGACGCGATCCAGGGTCAGCGCGTTGTATCCGGCGATGTTCGACCACTTGTAGAGGAGCGCCGCGTTCTGCCGAATCGACCATGGCGGCAGTGCGATTCGGGGAGGCACTCCGGTGTCTCCGTAGAGGCCGGCACGGAGGAGACCCTCGAACAGAGGCCGCTCGCCCTGTTGAAGGACCGGAAAGGCCCAGACGCGCCGAGCCGGCCCGAGAGCCAGTCCGAGCTCGACCAGGACGAAAACGGCGAGGCCGACTCGGGCCAGTGTGGCGGCGCGAGCCGGGCGGAGGTGGACAGCCAGGCCGGCCAACACAGCTGCGCCCGCTCCGAGGGCGAGCCGCGCCAGAGGGAACGGCTCGTGCGCGGCCTCCGGCGCAGGCGCCAGCGCTCGAAAGGCGAGGGGGCCGGCGAGGGCTAGACCCACTCCCACGGCCAGGACGACGACGGAGCGCCGCACGGATCCCGGCCGGGAGAGGTAGAGGGCTGCCCCGAGGATCAGGGCAAAGACGACGAGAAACGCGGCGCGCGAGTGGATGTGGAA
>CAXMOH010000196.1:0-7261 GCA_964194855.1 uncultured Hyphomicrobium sp. | reverse complement strand
GTCTCCGTTGCCGAGGACGGGAATCCGCGTCACCGCGGCCTTCAACTCCGCGATCGCGGCCCAGCGCGCCTCCCCGTCGTAGAGCTGCGCAGCGGTGCGGGCGTGAAGACCGACGCCCACGCAGCCCTCCTCCTGGGCAATACGACCGGCCTCGAGATGGGTGCGGTGATCATCGTCGATGCCGATGCGAAACTTGATCGTCACCGGCACGCGGCCGCCCGCGGCCACCGCCGAGTGAACGATGTTGCGCAGCAGCCGCGGCTTCAGCGGAATGGCCGCTCCTCCCCCCTTGCTGGTCACCTTCCGGACCGGGCAGCCGAAGTTCAGGTCGAGATGGTCCACGCGATCTTCCCCGACGAGCAGCCGCACCGCCTCGCCCACGTAGTGAGGGTCGACGCCGTACAGCTGCAGGCTCCGTGTCGCCTCGTCGGGGCCGAAGCTGGCGAGGAGCAGCGTCTTGCGGTTCCCCTCGACCAGCGCCCGAGCGGTGATAATCTCGCTCACGTAGAGCCCGGCACCGTACCGGCGGCAGAGCGAGCGGAAGGGCGGGTTCGTCACCCCCGCCATGGGCGCCAGAACGACTGGCGGCCAGACCCGGATCGGGCCCATCACGAGCGGGCGAAACTCCCCGGGGGAGGCCGGGGGCACGTCGCGGTTCAGCGGGCTGCGGTAGATCGGGTCCATCGGACGAGGGGACGGCCCGGATCAGCTCTTCGAATCGGACTCTTCGTCGACGTGGACGAGGTAGTCCGGGGCCGGGCTGTCCAGGAAGTGGAGGTTCAGGCGCCGAATGCCGTCCTTCCCCACGTAGGTGCCCCGCACCTCGGCCCGGGTCTTGTAGGGACCGCCGACCTCCTCGAGGTACACCACGTCCCCGGGGCCGACCGAGGACATGGTCGTCATCACCCGCGCGCCTCCGCGGCCGACGTTCTCGGCAATCGTTCGCTCTTCCTGCAGGACGGTTCCCAGCGTGCCCTCCCGCCGCAGGACGAAGTTGACGAAGATGTCGAGGCGGGTCACTCGCCGGCGCTCGGGAGTCGGAGTGGGCGTGAGCGGGGCGGCGGCGGCGGCGGGGATCCCCGCCGTGGGCGCCGAGTCCTCGGTCTCCCCCGACGCCGTCTGCAGCTGCGCCTCGCGGAGGGCGTCCGCCAGCCCGGCCGACTCGTCAAAACGCTCCGCCCGGTCCTTGGCCAGCGCGCGACGCAGCACCGACACCGCAGCCATCGGGATGCGGCCGGCCACCGGTCCCTCGAAGGGGACAGGGTCCTGGATGTGCTTGAAGAGCGTCGCCACCGGGGTGTCTCCCCGGAAAGGCACCTGGCCGGTGAACATCTCGTAGATGACGACGCCGAGGGAGTAGATGTCGGAACGGTGATCGATCTTGTCGCCCAGGCACTGCTCCGGGCTCATGTACTCCGGGGTGCCCATGATCTGACCGGTCGAGGTGAGCCCTCCGCCCGTGCGGTCCGTGCCGGCGACCTTGGCGATCCCGAAGTCCATCAGGCGGACCATCCCCCGCTCGTCGCACATGATGTTCGAGTTCTTGAGGTCGCGGTGGACGATGCCAACGTCGTGGATGGCCTGCAGCCCGTCCGCAGTCTGGATCGCCAGGTCGAAGGCCTGTTCGATTCCCAGCATTCCCCCGAGGTCGCGGGCGAGCTGCTTCAAGTCCTGGCCGTCCACATACTCCATGGAGATGTACCGCATGGTGCCGTCCTCGCCGTACTCGTGGATGCGGCAGACGTTGCGGTGGGAGACCTTCCGGGCGAGCTTGATCTCGTGACGGAAGCGCTGGGCCATCTCCTTGTTGTTGAAGTACTCGGCGCGGAGGACCTTGATCGCGACGGACTCCTCGAGCATCCGGTCGTGGGCCTTGTAGACCATGCCCATGCCGCCCTTGCCCAGGGGTTTCAGGACCTCGTAGCGGTCGCCGATGACCGAACCCTGGGTGAGCGCACCAAGGGCGCGCCCGCAGGTGAAGCAGGCATCGGCATCGTCGTCGTTGACACCGCTACATGAGGGGCAAATCATCACCGGACTCGTCTCCAGACCCCCTATTCTGCAACGGAAAGCCTGCTTCTGCACAGAGAGAACCCGAGCGGTCCCATCGTGAGCGCTTTCCGTAGCGGTCTCATGCCCTGATTCTGCTCGTGTGGCCCGGAGAATAGCACTCCCATCGAACGAGAGTCCGTGCTCGGGATCACCGTCGTATGATGGCCGGACATGGCCTTGCGCTCGATCAACCCCACCACCGATGAGCCGATCAGGGTCTACGAGGAGGCCTCCCCGGAGGAGGTGGCCACGGCCCTCTCGGCGGCCGCGGTCGCCGCGGATCGCTGGCGCCAGACCCCTTTGTCCGGACGCGCCGCGCCCCTCCGCCGTGCGGGGGCGCTCCTGCGTGAGAGGCGCGAAGACCTGGCCCGACTCATGGCCCTGGAGATGGGCAAGCCCCTGGCCCAGGGGCGGGCCGAGGCCGAAAAGTGCGCCTGGGTCTGTGAGCACTACGCCGAGCACGCCGAGGCCTTCCTGGCCCCCGAGGCGGTCTCGACCGAGGCCCGGAAGAGCTACATCGCCTTCGAGCCGCTCGGAGTCGTCCTGGCGGTGATGCCGTGGAACTTCCCCTTCTGGCAGGTGTTCCGCTTCGCGGCCCCCGCGCTCATGGCCGGCAACGTCGGGCTCCTCAAGCACTCGTCCAACGTGTCGGGTTGCGCGCTGGCCATCGAGGGGATCCTGGGCGACGCCGGGCTGCCCCGGGGCGTCTTCCAAACGCTCCTCGTGGGCTCCAGTCGAGTCGGAGCGATCATCGAGGCCTCCGAGGTGGCGGCCGTCACGCTCACCGGCAGCACCCCTGCCGGCCGGGCGGTCGCCGCCAGGGCCGGGGCATGCCTCAAGAAGGTCGTGCTCGAGCTCGGGGGATCCGACCCGTACGTGATCCTCGAGGACGCCGATCTCGACCTGACGGCGGAGGCCTGCGCGACGGCTCGCCTCATGAACGGCGGCCAGAGCTGCATCGCCGCAAAGCGATTCGTCGTGGTCGAAGAGGTGCGAGAGGCCTTCGTCGACCGACTGGTCGAGAGGATGAAGGCTCGAAAGATGGGCGATCCCCTTGACGAAACCAGCGACATCGGCCCGCAGGCTCGTCGCGATCTGCGCGACGACCTTCACCGGCAGGTCCTGGACAGCGTCGAGCGGGGGGCGCGGCTCCGCCTCGGGGGCACTCTCCCGGAGGGCCCGGGAGCGTTCTATCCGCCGAGCGTGCTGGTGGACGTCGCCCCGGGCATGCCCGCCTACGACGAGGAGCTCTTTGGACCCGTGGCCGCCGTCATCGCCGCTCGCGACGACGCCGACGCCATCCGCATCGCCAACGACACCCGCTTCGGGCTCGGGGCCGCGGTCTTCACCCGGGACCTGGCCCGGGGGGAGAAGATCGCCCGCGACGAGCTCCAGGCCGGGTCCTGCTTCGTCAACGCGTTCGTGAGGTCCGACCCCCGCCTCCCCTTCGGTGGGATTCGGGACTCCGGATACGGTCGGGAGCTCGGCGTCTTCGGTATCCGCGAGTTCGTGAACGTGAAGACCGTGTACGTCGCGTGACGAGCCGGCGCCCCGCGCTGAACACCGGCTTCGAGTACCGCGAGCGGGTCGGCCCGGAGGCGGCCGGGAGCACTGTGCTGGCGCACCTCTCGGGGCGCTACCGGCACTCCACGGAGGCAACGTGGCGCCAGAGGATCGGCGACGGTGAGGTGCGCCTCGACGGCGTCCCGGCTCGGGCGACCGACGTCCTGCGCGCCGGCCATTCGCTCGTGTGGCACCGCCCGCCGTGGGAGGAGCCGGCGGTGCCGTTGTCCTTCGGGGTGCTCCATCTCGACGCGCACCTCCTCGCGGTGGCGAAGCCACGGGGCCTCCCGTCGATTCCCCACGGGGGCCTCTACTTGATTCACACGCTCCTCCACGTCGTGCGCCGACGGTGGCCCGAGGCGACGCCCATGCATCGGCTCGGTCGCGGCACGTCCGGGCTTCTTCTCTTTGCCCGCACGCAGGACGCCCGACGAACCGTGGCAGCGGCCTGGCGCGACGGCCAGGTCGAAAAGACCTATCGGGCGCTTGTGGTGGGGATCCCCGACCGCGAGCGCTTCTCCATCGACCGGCCCATCGGGCCCGTGCCCCATCCCCGTCTCGGGGAGGTCCACGCCGTGTCGGCGAGCGGCAAGCCGTCGCTCACCCACGTCCGCCGCCTCGAGGCCCGCGACGGCGAGTCCCTTCTGGAGGTCGAGATCCCCACCGGCCGACCTCATCAGATCCGCATCCATCTGGCGGCGGCAGGACACCCCCTGGTCGGCGATCCGCTCTACGTCGAGGGCGGTGCCCCCGGGCCGGAGCCTGGCCTGCCCGGCGAGGGCGGCTTCTGGCTCCACTCGTGCCGGCTTCGCCTGCCTCATCCCGCGAGCGGAGATCCCCTGGAAATCGAGTGCGCCCCGCCCCTCGTGCTGCGAGAACCAGGATCGGCCCCGTCGGCACTTGGTGCGGATAGGCTCAGATCGAAGAGATGAATCCGCGGTAGGATCACCGCGTGAGACTCCAGTGGGATTCAACAAGGGTCTCCTCGAGTGTCACCAAGCACTGAGGGTGTCGTTCGATGAGGCGGCCACCGTCTCAGGGCAAGAGCGATGAGTAGAGCAAGGGCAAGAGGCATCCGTGTCGTTGTGTTTCTCCTCGCGTCAGTGGTGGTGGCGAACCTTCTCCATCGGGTCGTGTTCCCAGCCGATCCGCCAAGCCCCGCCACGTATCCCCGCGAGGGCGACACGTTCGGCAGCGCGGCCGAGGGATTCGAGCAGCAGGTCGTGGCAGTGCGAGACGGGTGGTTGGTGTTGCGGACCCAAGTCGCCCCGCGCGCCCCGGGGCCACCTGTGCACTTTCACCGCTCCTTCGCGGAGGTCTTCACGGTCGAGTCCGGACAGCTCCACGTGGAGCTACCAGACGGTGCCATCCAGCTGGGACCCGGGGAGGAACATAGGGTCGAGCCCGGAGTTCCTCACCGTCCCTACAACCCCACGGACGAAGCGGTCATCATTGCCGGCGACAAGCCCGCGATGCCCCAGTCTTTTGGCGCCTGTCTCGTGCAGATCTACCACTTCCTGGACGCTGCAGAAGGTCAGATGGGGCCTGGCCTGATGGTCCGGATCGCCGCCCTCGATCCCATCTGCGACAGCACTCTTCCGGAGATTCCAGCGGTCGTCCGATTGGGGACGGAGTGGCTGGTCGTGCCCTTCGCACGACTCCTGGGCTACAAGAACTACTATCCGGAGCTGTCGCTGCACCCCGACGGGGTCGTCAAGGGGTGACGACCCGCTCCGGGAGCGTCCCCATAACGCAGTCAGGCGGCGCGCGATGCAGAAGGTCAACCTATCCGAGGAACGGTGAACGCGGGCACGGCTGGTGGGGAGCGGACACGTGACGTCGAGTGGATCTAGCTCGTCCATGAGCGCGTCGCGCCATCGTCGAGAGACAGCGCCGTGCTGATCGTCGTCCGTGCAGTGACGTACGCAACCGTGTTCATCGGATTCGTACTCGTGTTCGTGCCGGCCAGGATCCTCTCCGAGATGGGCGTCAAGGCTCCGCAGAGCCCGGGGGCGTTCCAGGCGGCAGGCATGCTCGTCACCACTCTCGGGGGCTTCCTGACGCTCTGGTGTGTCTCGACCTTCGCCTTCGTCGGAAAGGGAACCCCGGCGCCGTTCGATCCCCCACGCCGCCTGGTCGTGCGAGGGCCCTACAAGCTCGTGCGCAATCCCATGTACTGGGGAGCGGGGCTCGTGCTGACCGGAGCGGCCCTCTTCTTCCAATCCGCCGCGCTGGCCGGATACGCCGCGCTCTTCATGCTCCTGACCCACATCTTCGTGTGGCTGTACGAGGAGCCGACACTCCGGCAGACGTTCGGCGACGACTACGACACATACTGCCGACGAACGGGGCGGTGGTTCCCCAGGCTGAAGACATGACGGTCTCCCTCAAGCGCGCGTACGAGAAGCCGTCGGCGTCGGATGGGTGCCGCATTCTCGTGGAGCGCCTCTGGCCCCGTGGCGTGTCGAAACGCGCAGCTCGGATCGACCTCTGGGCCAGGGACGTGGCCCCTTCGACCGAGCTTCGGCGGTGGTTCGATCACGACCCGGAGAAGTGGGCCGAGTTCAAGCGGCGGTATTTCAAGGAGCTCCGTGCTCACGGGGAGGCTCTGGAGCCCGTGCTCGAACGCGTGCGTCGCGGCCACGTCACATTCGTGTTCGGCTCCCGGGAGGAGCGATTCAACAACGCCGTTGCGCTCCGGGAGCTCGTGAAGCGGCTGATCCGTCAGTAGCGCTGGAGAAGAGGACGCTCGTCCGCCCCGGCCATCACCTGGGGACAAGTGCGGACCTTTAGGGTATCGTCGGCGCTTCACTGGACTCACACGAGGGAGGGACGTCATGAATCGCTGGCTTGGCAAGCAGTCCGAGTGGATCTACGCGCTCATGCGCGTCGTCGTCGGCCTCCTGTTCGCGTGCCACGGGGCACAGAAGCTCTTCGGTCTGCTCGGAGGGGAGCAACGGATCTCCGACCCGCTCATGCTCCTCGGGGGCATCATCGAGTTCGGCGGAGGGCTGATGGTGGGCCTGGGTCTGCGGGCCGGATTCGCCGCATTTCTTGCCAGCGGGATGATGGCCGTAGGGTACTTCAAGGCCCACGCGCCACGGAGTTTCTGGCCCATCGTCAACAAGGGCGAGCTCGCGGTGCTCTACTCCTTCGTTTTCCTCTATATCGCTTCCAAGGGGTCGGGCCTGCTGAGCATCGACGCGCTCCTCGGGAGAAAGAAATAGGCTCGGCGAGCAAATGCCCAACGTCCCGGTCGGGCACTTCACGGAGGCCACTGCCGTCTGGGCTGGCTGCGTCCTGGTCTTCGTGCTCGTGATCGTGCTTCGACGCTCGTGGATTCAACGGGCGAAGGCCTTGAAGATGAATGCCCGAGCCAGCACAGATCCCACGCTGGCCATCAGCGGCGAGCGACCGGCTGAACGAGAGCGCTGATCCTCGAGGGCGCAGTTTGTATCCGGAAAGGACGTCGTCCCGTGCCGGTGCTCGAGACCCCAAGGCTCGTCCTCGACGAGCTCACGACCGCGGACGCCGAGTTCATCCTGGAGCTGGTGAACGAGGAGGCGTTTGTGCGGTACATCGGAGACAAGGGTGTTCGAAACCGCGACGGCAGCGCGCTCGTCGAGTTCGAACGCGACGAGGTCGC
>CAXMOH010000195.1:0-3032 GCA_964194855.1 uncultured Hyphomicrobium sp. | reverse complement strand
GCGGAGATGGGCTCGGCCAATCCCGTCTTCATCCTGCCGGACGCGCTGGCGACGAAGGGTGACGATATCGCCAAGGCACTGGCGGCCTCCGTCACCCTTGGCAGCGGGCAGTTCTGCACGAGCCCCGGCCTCAGTTTCGTTGTGGGATCGTCGGCATCCGACATGTTCGTCGAGTCTCTGGGCGGCCTCCTCGCCGCTGCACCGGCGGGCACGACGGTCCACGCTGGCATCAAGGCGGCCTACGACAAGGACCTGGCGGCTGTTGGGGGGCTGCCAGGGGTGCACCTCGCGGCTCAGTCGAACGCCCAGGGACCGAACGCGGCCACGGCCGTGCAGCCTGCCCTCCTGGTGGTGGACCAGAAGGGGTGGACCACGCAGGCCCGGCTGGGTCAGGAAGTCTATGGTCCAGCGACGGTGGTCGTGCGCTGCCCGTCGAGGGAGGACGTCCTCGACGCCGCTCGCGCCCTCGAGGGTCACCTCACAGCCACGATCCACGGAACCGAGCGTGACCTGGCCGAGTACGGTGACCTTCTGGGTATCCTCGCCCGCAAGGCGGGCCGCGTCATCCTGGGAGGGGTGCCCACCGGCGTCGAAGTCGCCCCGGCCATGCACCACGGGGGACCCTGGCCCGCCACGACGGACCCGCGGGCCACATCCGTCGGAACCGCCGCCATCTTTCGCTTCGCCCGACCCGTGTGCTTCCAGGACGTGCCCGACTCGGCCCTTCCGGAGGAGCTCCGAAGCGCCAACCCGCGGCAGATCTGGCGTCTCGTGGACGGACAGCCGACCCGGGAGAGCCTGTAACTCGTTGTTTTAAAGGGCTCAAGCGAGTGTGACGGTGACCATTGACGCCGTCGAACGCCAAGGAGTAAGGTGCCCGCTCGCCCCCGGTGAAAGATCCCGGGCGGATCCAGTCTTCAGGAAACAAGAATCAGGAGGAGATCATGAGCCAGAGAAGGCTTTGGAGGGGTATGGCCGTGTTGGCCGCGTTGGCGCTGGCCTCGACCGTGGGGGCCCAGTCGGACGAAGGGGTCAAGCAGGTCGAGCGCGTGGTCAAGGCTTCGGGCAACACGGTGAAGGCCATCGCCGACACGAAGCTGCAGCTGAAGAAGACGCTGGACGTCTACAACTCGTTGTTCGCCGAGGATGCGAAGGACCACAAGAAGATCTACAACAACATCCAGAAGGAGATGGAGAACACCAACAAGCGGCGGGCCAAGATCGGCGAAGAGTCGGCCAAGATGAACGCCGAGGCCGACACGTTCTTCAAGGACTGGACGAACTCGGCCGCGGCCATCGAGAGCCCCGACCTCCGGAAGCGGAGCGAGGAGAGGCTGCAGGCGACGAAGGCCAGCTATACCGAGATCGAGACCGTCGGGCAGAAGGCAGCCGATCTGTACGGGCCCTTCATGAAGGCCCTCCAGGACCAGATCACATACCTCGCCAGCGACCTGAATCCGGCGGGGATCGCCAGCCTCAAGCCGGACGCCACAAAGCTCAACGAAAGAGCGAACGAGCTCCTCAAGAGCATCGACGATACGATCTACACGGCCAACAAGAACATCGGCGCTCTGCGGCCCCAGTAGGGCCGCGTCGGGGCCCCGGACATCCGGGGCCCCGAGTTTCAGCGGAGGGCATCATCACGGCTTTCGACTGGCCCGAGCGGGTCGAGGTCGTCGACTCTCACACCGAGGGTGAGCCCACCCGCGTCGTCATCGAGGGCTGGCCCCAGCCCGAGGGCGCCACCATGGCCGAGCGCCGCTCCGACCTGCTGGCTTGCCAGGACGCGCTCCGCCGTGCCGTGGTCTGCGAGCCGAGAGGCCACGACGCGGTGGTGGGCGCCCTCCTCACACCCCCGGTCGGGCCGGGCTCCGCCGCGGGAGTGATCTTCTTCAACAATACGGGTGCGTTGGGAATGTGCGGCCACGGGCTCATCGGTGTCGTGCGGACGTTGGAGCACCTTGGCCGCGTCGAGCCCGGAGGCGTTCGCATCGACACGGCCGTGGGCACCGTGAGCGCAGAGCTGCAGGAGGACGGCAGCGTCACCATCGAGAACGTCCCTGCGTACGCTCACGCTCTGGACGTCGTCGTCGACGTGCCCGACCTGGGACAGGTGAGAGGAGACGTGGCCTGGGGAGGAAACTGGTTCTTCCTCACCGAGCTCCCCGAGCCCCGTCTCGAGCTCGCGAACCTCAAGGCCCTGCTCGACACGACGACCCGCATCCGCCAGGCGCTGCAGGCCCAGGGTGTGACGGGCCGGGACGGCGCGGAGATCGACCACGTGGAGCTCGCGGGTCCGTCTCCCCGCCCCGTCGTCGACGCCCGGAACTTCGTCCTGTGCCCGGGGCTCGCCTGGGATCGCTCACCCTGCGGCACCGGCACCTCGGCGAAGATGGCCGTGCTCGCCGAGCGAGGCGCTCTGAAGCCCGCTCAGCGCTGGCGGCAGGAGAGCCTCACCGGAGGCCTCTTCGAGGGCTGGCTCGAGGAACGAGACGGGGAGCTGGTTCCTCACGTTCGAGGTCGGGCCTTCATCACCGGACGCGCGACCCTCGTCTTCGACCCCCGCGATCCCCTGCGCGAAGGTCTCGCCGTTATGCTCTCCGTCCTGGAGGACCAGCAATGAAGTGGCAGGGCGTCATCCCCGCGATCATGACCCCGTTCGGCGACGACCTCACCGTAGACGCCGACCTTCTGCGCCGCGAGGTGGATGCGCTCATGGAGGCCGGGTGCACCGGAATCGTCGCGCTCGGTTCGCTGGGCGAGGGGGGTTCGCTCTCGTTCGAAGAGAAGAACGCGGTGCTGCGCCTGTGCCGGGAGGAGATCGGGGAGCGTGGCCACCTGGTGGCCGGCATCGCCGCGCTCACCACGGACGAGGCCATCCGCCTGGCGGAGCAGGGCGCGGACACGGGCTGCGACGGTCTCATGGTGCTGCCTCCCTATGTCTACCAGGGGGACTGGAGGGAGACCCGCTCCCACTTCGAGGCCGTGATCGGCGCCACGTCGCTCCCCTGCCTGCTCTACAACAATCCCAT
>CAXMOH010000194.1:0-3108 GCA_964194855.1 uncultured Hyphomicrobium sp. | reverse complement strand
TTTGCTTGACACTTAAGGACTTGCATCCATTTTGCTCAAGCGTTACACTCACTCTCGGCTGTCAGGGCGCTGCCGATGGAGTGACCGATTGGCGTCAATGGTCCGAAGGATGTCCGCTTTCGTGACAGGGGAAGAGGCCCTGTGCTGGGGGCACTGATGACAGATCGGGGCACTGGGGCGGCTGTTTTGGGCCCACTTTGCGGCTCCTGGGGCCTGGGCCAATGGAGGGCACACTCCTTGCTTCAGGGTGCGCAGAGACCAAGTCTCGGGAGGACGTGCTTGAGACTGACAGGCATTGAGACCGCAGTGAGGCCCACGGGAGGCACGCGCCGATGAACCTCCTGGCCGTGCTCCTCCTGGCCACGGCGCCCGCCCGGGTCGAAGCGGTGAACCTCACCACCTTCGACTCCCAGCTCGCCGTCCGAGTGACGCTCTCGGGCCGGCCCGGACTGGTGTCCGTTCATCGGGAGGGCGAGGCAGCCCGCGTCTCGATTACGGAGACCGGGCTCGGCTCCCGGTTCGCCGGGGGGACCCGCTTTGCCTGGACGCCGGCCCCCAGCTTCGATCTGACGGCGCTCTCGGGCCCGACGCGCATGGACCGGCTCGAGGTGGTGGCGACCGACTCCGAGGTGAGTGTCCTTCTCCACGTACCCCCGGAGGTCTCGATCGACGTGCGCCAGGACCGCCGCGGGCTCCTTCTGGTCTTCCGGGAGGCCTCGGCGGCAACCGCTGCGCCCACGGTGGCCCGGGCGCCGGAGCCCGCCGCACCGCCACCTCCCCCGGCACCCGCTCCCGACCCGGTGGTGTCGCAGCCGGAGCCGCCGCCCGCACCAGCCCCGCCCCCGACAGCGCCGGTGGTCGCCACGGCCCCCGCGCCGGAACCCGCACCCGTCGTCGAAGCGGCGGCACCCGGCGTCGAACCGGCCGCACCCGTCGACGAAGAGGCCCCGCAAGTGGCGACGGCTCCGAGCCCGAGCCCGACCCCGGCTGCGTCGGGCGACACGTCCGCGCTGGCCCGGGGCCTGTTCGCGGGGACGACCGCGGTTGCAGCATCGCAGGCCTCCAGCGGATCCGTGAACGAGCTCTACTCCCAGCTCTTCCCATCCGGCGCGCCGCAGACCACGGCCGAGACGGTCGAGCCGACGATGGAGATGGCGGGCGGGGAGCTCGGAGTTCCCTTCGGCCCGTTCCGGGTTCAGTTCTCCGTGGACATTCGGTACATCGATGCCGACACCTTCGTGGAGGCCTCGGGCGAGCCGGTGCGAGACGACTACCTCGAGGTCGTTCCACGGCTGGCGGCGACCGCCGGAGTGGGCGACGGCAAGGTGCTCATCGAGTACGTGCCGCTACTCCGCGCGTTCGCCACGTTCCCGCAGATCAACCAGAACAGCCACCGCGTGAGCGTCGGCCTCGACCTACCGGTGGGACCCAGCGTGATCCTGAACGTGCAGGACCAGTTCATGAGGGGGACCCTGGAGACCCGCGACGTCGACCCCGGAGGTGAGTACTTCTTCGGTCTTGGTCAGTTCCATCGAAACGTGTTCAGCGCTGGCGCCAGCATCCTGCTCGGGCAGCGCACCAGCCTCGAGCTGGAGGGTGGGGCTCGCACCGTCCGCTTCCAGGAGCCCTCGGCGTTCTTCGACTTCGACACCCGGTACGCCACGGCCGGCGTGGGCTACGAGGTGTCGCCGAACCTGAAGGCCATCGCCTCTTACTACTACGACGCCCTGCCCACTCCCGACGAGCGCCCCGAGGCGGAGTCCACGGCCCACAACGTCCGCTTCACGTTGACCGGCGACATCGCACCGCTCCTGAGCGGCCAACTCACGGTCGGCTACCGGGATCAGAAGACCCCGAACGCGGGCGAGGGTGGGCGTCACTACAAGGGCTTCATCATGGGCGGCGCCATCACCAAGCAGTTCAGCCGCCAGTCCGACGTGACGATCTTCGTGCACCGCTCGACCCCGGCCTCCGCGTTCGAGGACAACGCGTTCTACGTCTTCACCGCGCTCCAGGGCTCGGGCCGGTTCCCGCTGCCGTGGCAGCTCCAGGCGCAGGGCGGGCTGGGCTATCAGTGGAACGACTACCGGACGGCATCGGCGGAGCTCGGGGTGCCGCGAGAGGATCGCATCTTCGCGTGGTACGTGGGGCTCAGGCGCCCCGTCGGTCGCCAGCTCTTCCTGAGCGCCACGTATCGGCGACAGGAGCGCAACTCGAACATCGATGCGTTCTCCATCAACTCCGAGGGCTTCATCCTGCAGCTCGAGTGGGATATTTTCGGATTCACTCCGTGATGAAACCCGGACCGGCCCTCCTCGCCTCGATCCTCCTCGTCGTGGCCCTCGCGCCCGGCGCGGCCGCCCAGGAGCCGTACCGGGTGGGCCCGGGGGATGTGCTGGAGGTGATCGTCGCCAGCAGGTCGGACCTCTCACGCCTGCCCACCGTGCAGACGACCGGCGGCGTCTTCCTGCCCCGCGCGGGCTACGTCCCGGTGGCCGGCCTCACGACGGACGAGGCGGCACAACGGATCGGGCCCCTCCTGATCGGCGACGACCTTCTCTCGCCGGATGTCTCCGTTCGGGTGAAGGAGTACAAGAGCCAGTTCGTCTGGGTGTACGGCGAGGTGCTCTATCCCGGCCGCAAGCCGCTGCGCGGCGGGACCCGGGTGATCGATGCCCTGCTGGATGCCGGTGGCTTCACCACACGGGCCTCGGGTCATGTGAGTGTGGAAAGGCAGAAGGGCGCCTTTCCCGACGGTCGCAGCTCGATTGCCATCCGCTTCGGCGGAGGCGATCCCACGCCCGAGGAGATCAACGACCTCGGGCTGTATCTGGCCCCCGGCGACGTCCTGCTCGCGGGGATCCAGAACTGGGTCATCGTGGGCGGCGAGATCGTCCGGCCGGGCCGGTACCCCCTCGAGGACGGGATGACTCTCGCCCGCGTCGTCGAGCTGGCCGGGGGGCGCGCCACGTTCGGAAGCGATCGAGTCACGGTGACTCGAGTCGATCCGGGCACCGGCGGGACCCGGGACATCGAAGCCAATCTCAAGGACATCCGCTCCGGCAACGCCGAAGACCTCGTCCTGACCCCGGGCGACCGGGTGCTGGT
>CAXMOH010000193.1:0-2726 GCA_964194855.1 uncultured Hyphomicrobium sp. | reverse complement strand
GCTCCGTGTAGAGCCAGCCCGCCACCTTCGGGTGACGCCGGAACTCGTTGATCATCGCGTGGTAGTCGAAGCTCCAGTCGACGTCGCCAGTGGAGCCCTCGTACCCCCACACGTTGCCGCATTCGCTGTTGAGCATGGGCTCCTCGCCCTGCGACCGCCCATCCTGATAGTTCCACCCCGAGCCTGGGAACGTCTGCTCCTCCGCTTCGTCGAGGACCTCACGCCAGCGCCACCCGGGGAGATAGGCGTGCCAGGTGTTGAGGTCCGTCTCGACGTGGCCGACGCCGCAGCACACAGAGTTGTCCTCCACCAGGCGGGTCGGGTCCAGCTCCGTGGCCATGTGGACCCGGGACTCGACCCAGGACTGTGTCTGCGGAAGGTAGTCCCGCTCGTGGCCGTCCTTCGTGTAGAGCCCCCAGGTCTCGTTGAAGAGCACCCAGGAGAAGATCGACGGGTGATTGAAGTCGCGGCGCACCATGCCCCGAAACGCGGTCTCCCACTCCGCCTTCATCGCGGCGTCGGGCTCGCCCCAGCTGTTGGGGACGTCGGCCATGACCAGCACACCGAGGCGGTCCGCCCAGTAGAGCTTTCGGGGCAGCTCGATCTTGACGTGGGTGCGGATGGCGTTCAGCCCGAGGCGCCGGGCGAGGAGAACCTCGTCCTTCATGGCGGCGTCGCTCGGCCAGGTCGTGAAACCCTGCGGATGCCACCCCTGGTCGAGCGCCATCTGGAGGTAGATCGGCTTTCCGTTGAGCGCCACGTAGGGGTGCCCGAGGCCCGGAAGTCGGGCGGTCCCGATCTCGCGCATTCCGAAGTACGTCTTCACCCGGTCCTCGCCCTCCGGGGTGCGGAGGAGAATGGTGGCGTCGTAGAGGTGCGGGTCCTCCAGCGACCACACGCGCGGGCTCTTCACGGGAACGGCGAAGCGCACCTCGCGGGCCCCCCTCGGGACGAGCGGCCCCTCGTGGAACGACGCCGCGGCGCCCGCACCCATCTCCAGCCCCACCGAAGTTCCCTCGGCCGCGGGCTCCGCGAGGCGGGCCCGCACCTCGACCTGCTCCTTCGCCAGGTCGGGCCGAAGCTCGAAGGACTCGACGAAGGCGGCGGGCCGGGCCTCGAGATACACCGTCTGCCAGAGGCCGCGGGCCGGGCCGTAGCCCTGCTTCCCCTCCAGCTTGAACGAGTGAGGCGTGTCGTCCACGCGAAGAACGAGGCGGTACTCACCACCGGCGTTGGCGTGGTCCGTCAGCTCGAACTCGAACGGGGTATAGCCTCCCTGGTGAACCCCGAGGGGCTGGCCGTCCAGCCAGGCGCGCGTCCGCCAGTCGGATGCGCCCACGCAGAGGAAGAGACGCTGTCCCTTCCAGCTCCTGGGGATCTTCACTCTGCGGCCGTACCAGGCCACGTCCGCTTCGTCGGCCACGCCCGACAAGGGCGAGCCCCAGGGGAACGGGACCAGGATGGTCGACGAAAAGGCACTGGGCTCCAGATCGAACCAGCGCTCGTCGATTCCCACCCCCCGCGAGTCGAAGCGAAAGTGCCAGGGACCGTTCAGGTTGATCCACTCGGCCCGCTCGAAGTCGGGCCGCGGGTGCTCGGGCAGCGGGATATCGGCCGCGCCGACGAGCACGCGAGGGAGCAGGACGAGAACGACGAGAGCGATCGCGCGTCGCATGAGGTCACCTCTGGGGCGGGTGCACGCTATGCTGCGCGCCCGGCCGGCGTCAAGGCTTGGGAGGCGGGTCTTCCGGCCGAACGAGGATGGCCCAAACAGGCCGGTGGTCGCTCGCTCCCCGGTTGTCCTTCACCGCTCCGAAGGCCGCGGTGCCGGTGACGGGCACCAGCCCCTTCACGAAGATGTGGTCGTAGCTCAGCCCAAAGATGAGGAACCGTGTAGTGGTGCCGACATCTCTCGTGACCCATTCGTAGCCCCCCTCGACGAACTTCTTGCCGAGACCGTGGGAGTTGAAGTCGCCGGTGATCACCACCGGATCGGCCGAGTCCGCAGCGTCGGCGAGCATCACCTTCACCTGCTCCCGACGCGCATAGCCCGTGACACCCAGGGGTGACGGCAGGTGGACGGAGTACACGCGGATGCGCTCGTCGCCGCGCAACACCGTGGCCCGCACCGCCGAGCGCCGTACGCCCGACCCGAACGCCGCGATCGGGAGAACGACCTTCCCAGGCTCGACGAGGGGCCAGGGTGAGAGGATGGCGCAGCCGAAATCCCGGTCGGTCTTCGGGTGAACGGCGCTCGGGACGTAGACCGAGTTCATTCCCAGCTCGCGGGCGATCCGCTCGACCGAGGGAGCGTCCATCTCCTGCAGCGAGAGGATGTCGATGTCGCGAAGCGCCGGGCTCTGCCGCAGGACCTCGAGCGCCTCGTCGATCTTTACGGCGTAGGCGATGTTGAACGTGACCACCCGCAGCGCCGCGCCCGTCGGCGGCGGCACCGGGTCCGGCCGGGCGAAGCGCCCCTCGTGGGACGGCCCGGTGGGATCGAGATAGTTGAGGGTGTGACAGGAGACGCCGGCCGCGATCGCGAGGGCGACGGCCAGCCCCCGGAGACGACCGGACGCCGACATGCGACTAGCCGCCGCCGCCGACCTTGCGCGGCGTCGTCATGCGCTGGAAGGCGTGTGTATTGGTGGCTGCCTTCTTCCACGGCTGAAGCGTCTGCGGCCTGGTCGGTCTTGGTGGAGCGGTCTTGTCCGGGGCCGGACCTG
>CAXMOH010000192.1:0-3625 GCA_964194855.1 uncultured Hyphomicrobium sp. | reverse complement strand
GGCAGGAGAGGGAGGCGGCAAAGCCGTCTCCCTTTTCATTTTGGAGGACCGCACAGGACGGGAGCGCGAAATGGACGAGTGGACGGGGAGCGACGGCCGCGTCGACGTGGCGGCCATCATGGCCGGGATCCGCGAGAAGATTCGTGGACGCCGGGACCGCGGCCTCTACACCGACGAGGAGGTCGAGGAGCTGAGCGCGCTCAGGCTGCAGGCGTTCGCCGACGAGGCGGGCATCGACCCGGACCTTCTGTCCCGCCTGATGGCGCCGAACCACAACTGGAACATCTCCACCGACTACCGGGTCGAAACCCACCGTGCGGGCCTCGGCGCGCGCTTCGTGGTGCTCCTCAAAAAGCTGGTGCGACCCTGGGTGCGCCTCTACACCGACCACCCCCTCTCTCGCCAGGCGCAGATCAACCTCTACCTCCACTACCTCTGTCACAACCTGGTGAGAGAGCTGGTCCGGCTGCAGATCGAGCACACGGCCCTCAGGAATCGTGTGGACCAGCTGACGGGTGAGGCGACACCGGGCGAGAAGAAGGCGGGTGAGGCGGAGGGGTGAGGGTCGCCTTCGTCGTCCAGCGCTACGGCACCGAGATCGTCGGAGGAGCGGAGCTGCACTGCCGCTGGGTGGCGGAGCACCTGGCCGAGCGTCACCAGGTGGACGTTCTCACGACCACCGCCACCGACTACCTCACCTGGAGAAGCGCCCTCGAAAGCGGGACGTCGGAGCTGAACGGTGTCACCGTGCGTCGCTTTCCAGTCGCCCGTGAGCGGGACATCCGGCGCTTCGATCCCGTGGCCAACAAGGTGTGCTTCTTCGAGCACACCGACGAGGAGGAGCGGACCTGGATCGAGGAGCACGGCCCGGTGTGCCCGGATCTCCTCGACTACCTTCGGGCGCACGAGGGGGAGTACGACGCGCTCATCTTCTTCTCGTATCGCTACTGGACGAGCTACTTCGGGCTGCAGGTGGCGCCCCACAAGAGCATCCTCGTCCCCACGGCCGAGCACGACCGGGTGCTCTACCTGCGGCTGTTCCGTTCCTTCTATCGGCTTCCGGCCGCCATCGCCTTCAACAGCCCCGAAGAGCGCATCCTCATCGAGAGGATCACCGGCAACGACGCCCTTCCGGGCGAGGTGGTGGGCACGGGGATCAACCGCCCGTCGTCCGTTCCCGTCGGGGAGGTGGAGGCTCGCCTCGACCTGCTGGGGGACTATCTCGTCTACGTCGGACGCATCGAGCCCGAGAAGGGCTGTGCGGTCATGATCGACCACTTCCTCCGGTGGCAGCGCGAGACACGGGCGAACGTCACCCTGGCCCTGTTCGGGCGGGCCACCATGAGCTTCTCCGAAAACGCCCACGTGCGCCTCATGGGCGTCGTGCCGGACCCGGAGAAGCTGGCCGCCATCGCCCGCGGGCGGGCGCTCGTCATGCCGTCGCGCCACGAGAGCCTCTCCATGGTGGTGCTCGAGTCCTGGATGATGGAGCGGCCGGTTCTCGTCAACGGCGACTGCGAGGTGCTGCGCGGCCAGGTCCTCCGGGCTAACGGGGGGCTCTACTACCGCCGGTACGAGGAGTTCGCCACCGCGCTGGACCTGCTCATGGGGGAGCCCGCCCTGGCCGACACTCTCGGGCGCCAGGGGCACCGGTACTTCGAAGACAACTACGCCTGGGACCGCATCGTCGAGAAGTACGAGAGGCTTCTCCAGATGGCCACCCGGGGGCGCGGGGGTGGGCGCGGGTGAGGCTCGCCTTCGTCATCCAGCGCTACGGGCTGGAGGTCGCGGGGGGGGCGGAGCTGCACTGCCGCTGGCTGGCGGAGCGACTGGCACGCCGCCACCACGTCGAGGTCTTCGCCACCAGGGCGCTCGACTACCTGGAGTGGCGGAACCACTACCCGAAGGGAACCGAGGTCGTGGGCGGCATCCCCGTGCACCGCCACACCGTCCGGCGGACCAGGAACGCCCGCAAGTTCGCTTCGCTCTCGAACCTCTGCTTCCACGAGTCCCACACGCGGGACGAGGAAGTGGCCTGGGTGCGCGAGAACGGGCCGTACTCGCCGAGCCTCGTCAAGGCGGTGGCTCGCTCACGGGAGCGGTTCGACCGCTTCATCTTCTACTGCTACCGCTACTACCAGAGCTACCACGGTCTGTCCGCCGTGCGGGACCGGGCCATCCTGGTGCCGACGGCTGAGGAAGACCCGGCCATCGGGCTTGGAGTCTTCAAGGACCTCTTCCGCGCCCCGCGGGGCCTCCTGTACCTGACCCCTGAAGAGCAGGGCCTCGTCGAGGAGGCGAGCGGCAACCACGGGGTCCCCAGCGCGGTGATCGGGAGCGGGCTCAACCTTCCCCCGACGGATCCGGGCCTGGACTTCGCCGCGCGGCACGGGCTCACCCGCCCGTTCGTGCTCTACGTCGGTCGCATCGACAAGAACAAGGGATGCGTGACGCTGTTCGCCTACTTCCGGAAGTTCATCGAGGAAACGGGCGCCGACGTCGATCTCGTGCTCGCCGGCTCGGCGGTGATCCCGGTTCCGGAACACCCTCGGATCCGCCACGTCGGTCGGGTGAGCGAGGAGGAGAAAGTCGCGGCTCTCGGAAAGTGTCGGCTGCTGGTCATGCCGTCGCCGTACGAGAGCCTCTCGATCGTGACCCTCGAGGCGTGGAGGCTCGGCGCCCCGGTGCTGGCAAACGCCCGGTGTCGGGTGTTGATGGGACAGTGCATGCGGTCGGGCGGAGGCCTCTTCTACCAGGGCTACGCGGAGTTCGCCGAGGGCCTGCGCCTCCTGCTCGACCGGCCGGCGCTGGCGACGGCGCTCGGGCAGCAGGGCCAGGCCTGGGTCGAGAAAGAGTGCGCGTGGGAGACTGTCGAGAGCCGGGTGGACAACCTGCTTGCACGCACGGGATGACCTCGGCCACTCGCCTTCCAATAGCCGGCACCGACGTGGTCGGAGCGGCGTCAGTCCTTGCTGGTGAGGTCGAGATCGAGCCGGACTTTCAGGTCCTCGAGCTTGCGCGTCCCGACCAGGGTCAGCCGGACCGCGTCGCGCACGACCTCCTCGCGGCCGTCCCTGTCGAATCCCAGGTGAATTCGGAGGTCCGTGAGCCCCCGAAGCAGGTGCGGGGGCACCTCGAGCACGGTCTTGCGCTCGATCTCCTGCCGGGAGTCCGTCCCGGGCGGGGGAGTGTCGTCGCTGTTCTTGCGGTCTCGGACGGCGGTCGGAGCCCTGGTCGGCGTGTCCAGTGTCATCTCCCGCAGCTTTCGGAGCTCCACGCCGATGTCGCGGGACCCCTGTGTGCTGACCGCCCGCACTTTGACCTTGTCCGTGTCCTCCTCGGCGAACTCCACGGCCAGCGGCTCGAGGCTCGCCGGGTCGGAGGGGGAGGCCTCTTCCTGGTCCTGGGGTGCCGGCGCGTCCTCGGCCTTGGCCCTGGTCTCGAGCTTCTCCTCGGAGCTCTTTGGCTTGGCTTCGGGCTTGGCCTGGGATTTGGTATCTGATCCGCCTTCCGACGTGGCCTTCGCCCCGGCCTCGGCGTCGTCCGGCTTGGCCTTCTTCCCCTTCTTGCCTTTCTTGCCCTTCTTCTCAGGCGAGGCTCCGGCGCTCCCGGTCTTGGCCTCAGC
>CAXMOH010000191.1:0-8002 GCA_964194855.1 uncultured Hyphomicrobium sp. | reverse complement strand
GTCGAGGACGTGGCTTCGTGGAACGCCTGGGTGGAGTGCCTGGAGAAAGCCTCCTCCGTCGCGGTGAGCAGCTGGGAGATGTTCCTCCAGGCCCTCGAAGCACGTCACACGGCGTTCCACGAGGCCGGTTGCCGGGCCTCGGACCACGGGCTCGAGGCGCTCCCCGCCGGGCACCTCACCGACGCCGAGGCGAGCGCGGCCTTCGACCACCTGCGATCCGGCCGGCTGCTCGAGCCCGCCCAGGTCCCCCGCTTCCAGGCCGCACTCCTCCACCGCCTGGCGCTCCTCGACCACGCCCGGGGGTGGGTGCAGCAGTTCCACCTGGGCGCCCTCAGGAACAACAACACCCGCATGCATCGGCTCCTCGGGCCCGACACCGGCTACGACTCCATCGGCGACTTCGAGCAGGCTCGCCCGCTGGCCCGCTTCCTCGACCGCCTCGACGAGACGGACCAGCTCGCAAAGACGATCCTCTACAACGTGAACCCCACCGACAACGCGATCTTCGCCACGATGGTGGGTAACTATCAGGACGGCAGCGTGCCCGGAAAGATGCAGTGGGGATCGGCCTGGTGGTTCCTCGACCAGCTCGACGGGATGGAGGCCCAGATGCGCATGCTCGCCAACATGGGGCTCCTGTCACGATTCGTCGGGATGGTGACCGACTCGCGCAGCTTCCTCTCGTACTCGCGCCACGACTACTTCCGTCGCCTGCTGTGTCGGATCCTCGGCGAGGAGGTGCGCCGCGGGCACCTCCCCGACGATCGAGAGGCCCTGGGACGGCTGGTGGCCAACGTCTCGTTCTTCAACGCACGGGACCACTTCGGCTTCGCCCTCGGCCGCGCCGCCGGCCCCGTGGTGAAGGAGCCCCGAGGGACGTAGCGTCCTCGCCCACGTAATGAGAATGGCGATTCCGAGGGAAGGGCAGACATCGCGGAGGCACCGGGAGGGCCCCGGAGCCGGCTGGTTGATTCCGCTCTCACTGCTCCTGGGCGTGTTGGTCTTCTTCCTGGCCTTTCCATACCCGGGTTCGAGGAAATGGGACGGCTGGATGGCCGCCAGCGTCATCGCGCACTGGGCTGAATGCGACTGGGCCGAGATCTTCTTCTTCGCCCATCCGTTGAACATGCTCATCACCAAGACGTTCGATGCAGTGCTTTTTGTCGACGACGCCATGCTCGTGGCGACCATCCGAGAGGTCGCGTTCTCGGCAGCCAATGCTGTCTTGATCTACATCCTCTTCACGGCCATCCTGCGCAGCCGTTTCGGCGGCGTGCTCGCTTCCCTGGCCTTCACGCTGCCCTTCGAGCACTGGCGGCTCGCGACCCGAGCCGAGGAGAAAGACACGATGCTCTTCTTCCTCCTGCTCGTCGTGCTCCTTTTCTTTCACCTCAGGGGCTGGATCACGCTGAGGGCTCTCGAGCGCTTCGGGCGCCGGACGCTGGCGGCGTTGCTCGGCGTCGCCCTGGCTCTCTCGTTCGCGGTGCACCTTCAGAATGGGTTGCTGGTGCCCTTCGTCCTCGTCGCGACCCTGGGGAGCTCCGACTTCAAAGCCAACTGGCGCCGCGACTCGCGGGAGCTCCTGATCGTGTACGCCGTCGCCGGCCTGCTCGCCGGCACCTTCTACGCGACGGTGGCCTGGTTCGCGATCGGCGTGCGTGATCTGGATGGCTTCGCGGCCTGGATCCTCGAGTACCATCTGTCGGGCCAGTTCCTGGATGCCGACTACACGGTGTCCGAACGCGTGCTCGAAGCCTACACCGCGTTCCGGATGTACGTCCTGGGCTGGGACCTGCCCGACGCCAGGATGGGCGAGGCCATGGTTGCGATCGGGCTGACGCTGTGGTTGATCGTGCGCGCGTGGCATGCTCACCCGGACCTCTGCAAGGCGAGCGTCGTCTTTCTCGTCCTGCTCGGTTTCCACTTCTTCAACTATCGCCAGGAGAGCGAGCCGTGGGCCGGCGCCTCGGTCGCCGGTCTCACGATCCTGGCCCTGGCGAGCTTCCGCCTCGACCGACCCGTGGGCCGCCAGCGGGGGCTGGCTGTGTGGATGGCCCTCCTGGCTGCGATGTTGGCCGTGAACGTGGGCACGTACCGCCGCAGGAGCGAACGAGTGTGGCCGCTCTATGAGCACAACCTGGCCGACTATCCAGCGAGCCAGGGCCCGCTGGCGCGCCACTTCCAGGCCCATCTGCCCGACGCGCAGATCGCCCTGCGTGTCGATGCGCTGGTGGAGCCCGACGCCATCATCCTCGTCGAGCCCCGGCACGCCGTGAACGCTTTCCGCGTCTACACCGGGAGGCGACCAATCGTGGCGCGGTATCTGGATCGGGACGAGAGCTACTTCGGCAGTCCGGATGTCGCTCTCACCGTGCTGAGCCGGCATTTCTACATTCCGCCGTTCGCCAGCGCCGAGATCCTCGAGCAGGCCCGACAGGGCCGCCCGCTCTACTACCTCACCAATGACGAGCGGCCCGGCCCCCGGCTGAGAGGCCAATTTCGGGGCGGGTGGCACCAGGTCGACGACTTCGACTACCGCGACAGGCGTCTTCTCCGCTGGCAGCCGGGAGACACCGGGGAGGAGACGTGATTCTCCCCGAGCGAGCAAGGGCCTGGCTGTTCCCCGCCTGGACGGCAATCGCCGTCTTCGTGGTCGTTGGACTCCAGGCTTGGCTTTGGCTGGATCCGGACTCGCTCCGACCGCACCTCCGCGAGCACAGCCTGATCGAGACCGTGACGGCCCTGGGCGCCCTGGCCGGGGTCGTGATCGCGGTGATTCACAGCGTCCGCTCCGAGCACCGGGTGGCCTGGCTCGCCCTGGCGGGGTTGTGCCTCTTCGTCGCGGGAGAGGAGGTCACGTGGGGCCAGGGGCTCTTCTGGCGGGGGCACACCCATGTGCTGGGCCTCTACGTCGACAATGCGCACGACTTCTTCGACGTGTTCCTCAAGTCCGTGGTGCTGTACGTCAGAGACTCGAAGGTCACCGTCTGGTTCCTGCTGCTGGTGGCTGGGGCCGCAGCCGGGATGACGCTTGCGGTTCAGATCGGCAGCGAGCTCGGTCGAGAGCACGTCGCCCTCCTGTGGAGTCGGCCCTGGCGCTTCGTCTACGCGGCCCTCGTGACGGGCTTCGTGTCGCAGCTGGTCGACAACCGGGTGCTCGATCCGCTGGAGCTCTCGGAGCTCGAGCGCCGAGCGCTCGAGGAGCCGCTCGAGCTCGTCTCGGCCCTGGCGCTGCTGATGGCGACGCTGTCGCGGGGGCCGCGGCCGGTCGACGCGGCCTCACAAACACCTCCATCGGCGTGACCGTCCCTTGTTGCCACCAGACCCGGCCTGGGCTCCAATGAGGGCCATGCACGGAGACGATGCCCTGGACAATACGACTCCGCCGCGCAGTGTCTTCCCGTTCTTCCTGATCGGGGTCCATTTCGGACTGCTGCAGGGCGCGCTCTTCTTCGTCTTTCAGATCTACGTCACCGCGACCTTCATGGGCTACTTCGCCGTCGTGCTGGCCTGGATGGGCGGCGTCATCCTGAGCATGAAGCTGGGGATCCCACGGTCCGTCGAAGGGGCGCTGGTTCTGTCCGTCGTCGCCTACTTCGCGCTTCTCCGGCTAAGTGCTCTCATCGCACCGTTTGCGGTGGCTCTGGCACTGTACCCCCTGTTTGCGGTCGTCGTCGCTCTCCCCGCCGGCACTTTCTTTCGGGCCTACTCGCGGTCGGTCTCGAGTCGATCTCTGTTCCTGCACGAGAACAATGGGTTCGTGCTGGGTCTGGCCCTGGCCACGTTCTGCTTCGTGCAATGGGGCCTCACCTTCCTCTACCTGGCCCCGATACTGTCCGTCGGCGTCACGCTTCTGGCTTTCGTCGGCCCCAGGTCGTGGGCCCTGGCCCTGCTGCCGCTGACCGCCCTCCTGGCCGGGCATTTCGGGAGCCGGGCCGCCGCCGCGGGCCTCCTCCTCATCGGCTTCATCGGGTTGCTCACCTGCTTCATCCGTCCCCGAGCCGTCGCGACGGAGGGTCGGGACGAGCCGATCGGCCCGACCAGTCACGAGGGGCCGGTTGGGCCTCGCGTGAGCCGCGCGCTCCTGGTCATCGCGGGATGCTGCCTCGTGTTGCTGCAGTTCTTCATCACCCGCGAGTTCTCCTCGATCCTCGCTGCCAGCGAGCTGACCATCCTCGTGGTGGGCATCGCCTACTTCTCGGGCTTTTCGATCGGCTACGCCCTATCAGGCCGGCTGTCGCTCGCGGTGTTGAGGCTGGCAGCCGTAGCGATGTTCGGCATCCACCTGGCGATCCTGGTGTTTGCCAAGGTCGTGTTCGGCTACCTCGTCAGGGCCGGACTGGGAGCTTCGGCGCTGGTCGGGCTGCTCTTCATGGCGTCGCTGTGTACCTCTTCGCTCTATTCGATCCTCCTTCCCCGGCTGATCGACGAGCAGGCCGATCTCTCGCTGGTCTCGGGCTACACGTGGGATCTGGGTGGCGCCATCGGCGGGACCGTGGCCATGGTCCTCCTGGCCGCTACGGCGCCGGACCTGCTGTGGCCAGCCTACTTCGCCCTGATGGTCGCGATGCTCGTGCTTCTCTTTCGGGGAACCCGGTGGAGGTGGAGCGTTCTCGTCGTCGGGCTGTTCGTCGTCGCGATCCTGTCGGTCCACCAGGGAGCGATTCGGCGGCACGCGACCGAGGACTACTACCGGACGCGCGGCTACGACAACCCGTCCGTCGTCTTTCAGGGTCACTCGCTCTACCACGCGGTCGAGGTACTGGACACCTTCGCCGACAGGGCGCAGGCGCGTCGCGTGTCCCGAGTCTCGTTCATCAACGGAGTGCGGTATTTCCGCTTCTACTACGAGGACGGCGAGCTCAGCGCGGAATCCAAGCTCAGCGAGTTCTCCTACTATCTCGCGTCGCTACCCGCACACTACCTGAACGAGGCGCTCGGCCGACCGATTCGGGTTCTGATCATGGGCGCCGGATCGATGTACTCCGTTCGTCGCGTAGCGCCCTACGCCTCGACCATTACGATCGTGGAGATCGATCCGTTGGTCGTCGAGGCGGCAAGGAAGAGCTGGTCGGGTCTGACCGGAGTCGACGAGATCGACTATCAGCTCGTGCTCGACGACGTCAAGCACTTCCTGCGAACCACGAACGACGTGTACGATCTCATCATCAACGACATCTCGGCGCCCTACTACCTCGGCACCACGCTTCTCCACGGGAAAGAGCTCTACGAGCTCGTCCGGACGAGGCTCGGCCCTGACGGCCTCTTTGCCGAGGCCACCCAGGGTGATCCCAACCCTCGACGCTACGACAGCACGCCCATGAAGATCATCCGCGGCGTGGCCGACGTCTTCCCCAGGTTTCGCGTCGTCGAGACCGAGCGTGGGGTGCGGCGCGGCAATCAGGGCTTCATCTACGCCAGCGACGAGCTGGATCTCGAGACCGACGCCCTCACTTCCGTCATGCGGGCCGACGAGATGTACGAGGGGACGTCGACCTACTGGGAGAGAAGCCCGCATTTTGTCCTTCACAGGGTGACGCCCTTCTCGCTGACGAACATGGAGACACTTCTGACCAGGAACGTGGGCCGCGTCGAGCGGCGGCTCCGGATGGACGACGACCACGAGAGTCCCCGCCTCGGCAGGATCCTGCGGGAGTTGGTCGATCCCGACAACCCGAGACATTCCCGTCTGATAGCGGCCATTGGCCGGAGACTTCGGAGGCCCTCCTCATGGGGGATGTCGCTGGGCGTTCTCGCCCTGGCCATCCTGCTTGGAGTCTACAGACCGATCAGGGGTGACCCCAACTAGAGGTGCGGACAAAGCCCGCTCGGGTTCTCTACTTCCCCAAGCGGTACACGACCCCCAGTGAGATCCGCGGGTCGCTCCCCCACGCGCCCTCGGCCCGGAGTACGAGCAGGTCGAGCCGGGCCCGCGCGGCCCACTGGCTCGAGAACCGGTAGTCGACCCCGCCCCCGAAGGCGGCCCCCCAGTCCGTGTCGCTGTCGCTGACCGATCCGTCGAGCAGCGCGACGCTGACCTTCGCCCGCACCCCGCCCAGCAGCGCCTCCGCGAAGGGAACGAGCCGACCCTTCGCCCAGACCCACCTTGCGCCGGCCAGGAGTGTGAGCTGGCTCAGGTCGGCCTGGGCGAAGGACCCGTAGTGGCCGCTCAGGTCGGCGACGAGGCGGAGTGAGGTGCCGAGAGGGTAGGAGCCCGTGAGCTGCCAGCCGTGGAGGTTGGCCTCACCGGCTTGGGTGTAGGTGTATCCGAAGAAGACATCCGGCCGCGGCGCTGTCGCAGACATCGACGGCGAGCGGCGCGAGGCACCGCCCGCCGTCGCCAGGGCCGGGATCAGCAAGAAGAAGAAGGTCAGGCCGACGTGGCGCATGCTGGCTCTAGTCGCCGCCAGCGCGCTCTGGCTTCTCGACCTCGGTGGTCTTGATCAGGGCATGGGCTCGCGGGCGCTTCCTTCGACGAAGCTATCGTCTCAATCGTCGTCATCGTCGTCCTCGTCGTCGTCGTCATGGTCATCATCGTCATGGTCATCATCGTCATGGTCATCATCGTCATGGTCGTCATCGTCATGGTCGTCGTCGTGGTCGTCGTCGTGGTCGCCGTCGTCATGCTCGCCGTCGAAGTCCAGCGTCACGAGCTCGACGTGCCCGTCTTCGATCTTGACGACGATGTCGACCACGACGCCGTCCCCGGCGTTGATCTCGATTCGGCCGATCTCCACGCCGTTCTCGTCGAGGAAGATGAGGGTGAAGTCACCGGCAGGGACGTTCTCGAGCTCGAACGTGCCGTTGCCCGAAATCGTGACGCTGATCTGGGTGCCCTCGACCATCACCGTGATCGGGCCCCCGTCCGAGCTGGTCCCCCCGGACGACGAGGAGGTGAAAGCGGCCCCGTCGCCGAGCAGAACGCCCCGGACGACGACGCCCCCCATGCCCGAGGGCGAACTGGGACTGCTTGCTCCGCACGCTGCCAGTGCCAGACCGGCGGCCGCGACTGCGACGATCAGAAACCTACTCTTGACGTGCATCACCGTTTCCTCCCGGGAGCAACTGCTCCGTGCCGAGCATCCTACGGTCGGCGGCCAGACCGAGATGTGCGGATGCTCACGTCATGACACGACCGGTGACCGAAATCACCATGCGGTGACCGCTCGGAGCGGAGTCGATCCAGCCGCCGTCATGCCCATCCAAACCAGCCTGCTTCGGACGAGTATGATCACGCCGTGCCCGCAACATCGTCCTGGAGCTTCAGCGTGTACCAGCTGCCCACGCTACTGGGACTGGCGATCACCCTGATCCCGTTGGGGTACGTGATCCAGCGGCGCCGCGCCCCCGGGGCGAAGTGGTTCCTGGGTCTGCTGGGGAGCGTCGCGGTGTGGTGCGTGCTCGATCTGATCAGCGTCGGCGCGCGGGATCTCGATCTCGTGATGACGGCGACCCGGCTCCTCTACATCCCGACGACGCTCGTGCCGGTCTGCTTCTTCATGTTTGCCCAGCGCTACGCGGGTCACCGGGACTGGGGACGCAGCGGCGGGCTGGCCGCCCTGCTGGTCATCCCCGCTCTCACGACGCTGCTCACCTGGACGAACGAAAGGCACTCTCTCCTCTGGCGGGGGTTCGAGTTGCGGGACGCCGGGCCGGTGTTCGTCGCGGTGATCGAGCGCGGCCCCTGGTTCTGGATCCAGGTGCTCTACTCCTATGGCCTTCTGCTGGCCGGTGCGGCCGTGCTGCTCTGGCACCTGGCCCAGTCCCAGCGGCGCTACCGGGCGCAGATCGCCGCCGTGGCATCGCTGCCCCTGCTCGCCGCAATCCCCAACACCGCGTACCTGTCCGGCGCCGAGTGGCTGCCGCCGATCGACCCCACGCCACCTGCATTCGCAGTGGGCAGCGTGCTGGCCTGGCTGGCGCTGTTCCGCCATGGGCTGCTGGACCTGGTCCCGGTCGCGCGTCACGCCGTCATCGAGTCGATGGCCGACGCGGTGCTGGC